>NZ_JAHLRI010000009.1:0-85106 GCF_018919685.1 Enterococcus sp. S183_ASV_20 | reverse complement strand
AGATAGTACATTGTTAATTCAGCTAACTGTGGAATTTGCGATTGGATAAAAATTGTTGTTTTCGTAGGGTCTAAACCAACTGCTAAATAGTCCAAAGCAACTTCTAAAACATTGGCTGAAACTTTTTCGGGATTTTTTGCATTATCTGTCAATGCTTGTAAATCTGCAATCATGACAAATAATTGATTTGTAGGGTCTGCTTGCATTTCTACTCGTTTTTTTAAGGAACCTACGTAATGTCCTAGGTGCAATTTACCAGTTGGACGATCACCTGTTAAGATAGTATTCATTGTCTACACACCTTTATCGTTTACTTTCATTTATTATTTTACCTTGTTTTAAAAAGAATGAATAGTAGGCAATAGAATATTTATTGATTCTAGATAATCGAAGAGACTAGAAAGATTGCAAGCTACAGCAATTCTTGTTCCAGTCTCTTCAAACAGTTTATTTATTTTGTGACTTTAATTGAAAATTGTGCAGTTACTATCGGCAAGACTTTGCTTGTTACTTTGATTTGATAATTTCCTGCAGCAGTCGTTGCTTCTGTCCTAATCAGACCGTTTTCATCTACACTTACTGTATTGCCAGCATCTGGTGTAACCAACTCATACGTTACTTGCGAGCTCCAAGCATCCGTTTCTGTGTGCGGCGCTTGACCAATCACTTTAGATTGAATTTGATAATTTTCGCCTGATTTTATAGTGGCTGTTTCTGCAGCAAATTGAATTCTTTCAGGAATCGCATGAGTTTGCACGACTTGGAAGATTTTTCGTTCATCAGGATTCGCAATTCCTATTTTTTCTTCTACTGCAGCAGGGAACTGGTAAGTACCTGGCGGGCTACTTGGCGAATAATTACTAACATCGTCATCCCAAGAAATAACCTTCAATTTCGTTTCGCTACCATCATCTAATTTTGCAATTACTTCAGTTGGCAAATTCAGTTCGCCTCGCGAGGTGCCTGTTAGTCGATCCAGCGTAGGCAATTCCTTGAATCCAACAATATGTTTAGCGGTGACTTTTACATTGGCAATAATTGGCAGTGAAACACCTGCTGCTCGTCCTACAACAGTGAATGTTCCTTCTTTTTGATAAGAAGATGCTGGAACTTCTGACCAATTGACAGTCACTTCTCGTTGTGAACCATCCGAATAAAAAATAGTTGTTTTTTCTGGTAGATTAGGGGCTTGACCCGCTTCTGTCGTGACCTCAATCGACTCATGTTTGACTTCGAAAACATTCGATAAAACAATTTTAGGAGCTAAACTATCCTCTGTTAGCTGTTGACCAGTTGGCAAGGTCAATTTGCCTGCTAAAAAGTCTTGATAGGCCTTTTGTGCGCCTTCTTTTGAAAAAGCATCAAACCCAGCATTATCAGAATCATAACCAGGCAAACGACTGTCTGTAATCGCTAATAAGAAACTTAACTTGGCTGGAATTTTCTCACCACTTTGAATTAGCTTCCGTAGATAGTTACTAATATCAATAGAGATTGTATTTTGATTATTCATAATTGAACTATTTGTAAAAGATTGTCGAGCAATAAATTCTTCATTTGGTACATTTAAATTATTTGGACCATTATTCCAAGTAATGGTGTTACTCATCCAATTAGTATCTGTTCCATAAACATCTACTTGGAACTGCGTATTTTTCAAACGTTCATCATTTGTATTTCCAGCACCATTCCACGCATCATAACGCATCACATTTAGTTCTAAATTGGCACTTTTTAGTGATTGATAGTTCTTCAATTCTTGTGTATCAATTTCAACGTAAATCCGGCGATTATACCCCGCAGAACTAGCATTTTTTAATTTTAATGCGTAATTGCCCGTATAGTTTACTCCATAAGGATATTTATAGGCGTCTCCTGAACTAATGGCAGCAGTACCGCCTGCTATAGCAGAGTATGCTCGGTTACCATCACTCTTTTGAACATAGGCAGTTTGAGCTGTTTTTAGTTTAACGGTGTCTTTTCCTTCACCAAGTTCACCCTCAAAAGAGACCTTGGCTGTTACTTTGACAGCATCTATCGGTAAGCCGATAACTGTTGCTGCAACTTCAACTGTGCCTGCTGTATTAATTTTTTCTTGAGGGATTGCTTCCCATTGTAACTTAAATTCTTTTTTGCCTGTCGCAACCACTTCTTCATTAACGACTTCTTCGTACGTTAATTCAACTTGCTCTGGCAAATTAGGATACACACCTGTTGCCGAACTAATTTCTAACACTTGATTTTGATAACGAATACTTTTTTCAATTGTGGATGCTTGTTGCGCACCAATATCTAAAACTTTATTTTTCAAGCTATTTCCAAAGAAGTCTTCGGCCGCACTGTTCACTTCCGACAAGCCTTTACCAATCGCTGGAGAGGTTTCTTTTAATTGGAACATTTGTGCTCGCTGACGTAAGCGTTCTTTGGAAGTAAATTCAACCACATTATCTTTTGTTGGTTTCAATGTCGTAAATTCTTGCTCTGCCAACTCTTTCACTTTTTCAGGGTTATCTGTGATTTCTAATTGTGGTTTTTCAAAAATGTTTCCACTTGATACTAATTTTTCAACAGTTGCACCACTTTTTTCTGTAGCAATTTCTTTTGGCCAAATAACATTATTTTTGAAATATTTTTCTGGATTATCGACCATTTTACGTTCAATTGGTTGTGTCCCATTTGTTGGATAATTAGATAAGAATTTTAATTGTCCGGTACCTTCTTTGTATAAAATATTATTGTAAAAATTGGCTACTGTACCACTGTTGTCAGAACTATTTCCTTCACCAAATAATGATGTTGAAATGCCGTCGCCAACATAAATCGTATTATTGTGGATAGTTGGCATTGCCGCTCCATCATTTTTCACCCAATAATGGAAAATGCTTTGTTCTTTATAATTGTAGCCACCAGCTCCGCCTGGATTGTCTTTACCTGTTCCTCGGTTACCACCGCCGTCATTAGCTGAGATATTGTACCGAATAACCGAATTTTTTTGATCAGACATAAGCAATAAAAAGCCGCCAGTATTATGATGTGAATAGTTATATTGATAAATAACATTGTTTGACTGCATGTCCACATCATAAGCTTCGGCATCGTTAAATCCATATTTGATTCCGTATACTTCGTTATATTGGAACAGTCCGTCATCTACAGACATTGCCCAAACGCCCGCGTAATTTTGTGTACCATAATCGGCATTGCACATTCGGACAGCAACATTTCCTTCGACGACACCGCCACTTTTGGCTTCTGACAAGACAATCCCGTCGCCAGCAATATCTTCTAAATAGTTATTACGAATCGTAATATTAGAAAACGTTTTGTAGAAAGTGTTGCCTCTTGAGGTATCTGAATCAGCTTTTGTTCGAATTCCTTCAAGTCCCACTCGTTGAATCACATTATTTTCAATCAAAATATCATTAAATCCAGTCGTTGTTCGATGATCATTAGCTGCCGTTACTACATTGCCATTCTCATCAAACCAACTTCCTAAAACAATAATTCCACCTACCGCTTTTAATCGTTTGGTTGCAGTATTCCCACTTAGATTCAAATAATATTCTGTTTGAACATCATGAACATAGTTATTCCTTATCGTGACACTATTGAACGTTCGATTTTGTTCATATCCTAGGACTAATATCCCCGCTCTTTGAGCATCTCCTGGTTTCTTATAGCCTTCGAGATTATCTAGCTCTGGTGTATTTGTCACTTCTAAGTTTGAAATATCCCAATATTCTTGGTTCACTAACTGCACGGCCCCTGAGATTGCACGTTTGAAAGTCCCTGTGCTGTAGGTGCCACCACCGTTAATAATCGGACGCCGTGTGGTTTCAAAAATGGTTTCTCCTTTGTCATTCGTATCATAAAAATCAATGACAATCTTTTGTGCCGCTGTCCCATTCCCTTTTGGATGTAACAATTGGTTATTCCAGGTACTTTGCGCATTCAGCAAAAGATGGTCGCCTGGCTGAAACTCCGTCTGATTCACTTTTTCAAAATCACGCCAAGCACTGGCTGGAGACTGCCCATCATTGGCATTATTTCCTCCTTCCCCATCCACATAGTAGGTCGTCCCACTTTGAGCGACACCTACTGAACGAAAAAGTAACGGTTGATCACTCACTGTTTCCCCATAAGCAGGAAGACTAAATAATTGAAGCTGGGAAAAAACAAGCAAAATAGAAAGGAAGATGGTTACACTTTTAAAATACGCTTTTTTTCTCATTTTCTGCTCCTTAACTGTTTTTATTTTGATAATTTTGAAAAAACTTTTCTCTGTCTTTCTCCAACAAGTCTACTTTTGTTGCTTGTTGATACGTAGCTAATTTCTCTTTGTAGCATGTGTTGATATAGGCATTTTTGCCAAATTGTGGTGCTTCTTCAAACTGTAAAAGTTGCCCTCCTTCCTTATTAAAAATATAAAAGTATTGGTTTTCGTGGTATCCTTTCACCACGGTACCAACAGCTTTTTCACTAAGAATCTCCCCAACAGACAACGAATAAATATCCTCTTTTTGGATTTCTGCACTCTTCAATTGATACGATTCAATAACAAGATTAGGTAATTTATTTTGCCACTCCAATAACGTCTCCTCATAAGATAGATTCGGAGAGATTGCTTCGGCTATTTTTTCTAATTCTGCTTGCTTACCTGAAAAATTTGGAATTTCAATTGCTTCAACAAAGTAATCGGTCTTTTTATATTTATCATCCAATTGCTCAAAGGCCTGCCGCAATTCTTTTTGCGTTGGCTTTTCTTTCTCCATTAATTTCTCTTTTATTTGGTCCTGTAATTGTTGATCTTTTGCATCTAAAAATTGCCAGAGCGTTAAACTGCTCTTTTGGTCTTGCCATTCTTTTTTTTCTTGCCCAAATGTTTGTGAGTGGGCTATTTCTAACTCCGTTGCCAGCTGTTTAATCATTTTATGTTGTACTAAATCCTCCGTTGCAACCTTCAGTAGTTCCTGAGTGGGTGATTTTCCGTTATACGTTTTGCGCCAGAAATTTTTCCCAAACGAAGTTAAATTATTCTGATCAGAGAATTGCTTCGCTACACGATTCATATTTTTATCGCCATAAACAATTAATTCTTCGACTTGGATTGCTTCGTTATTAATCATACTTTGCTGGCTGGTAGTAAAAATAACGAGCACAAAAATAGCACCTATCAAAAAGCTACTTAAAATAATTATTTTTTTCTTCATTCGTTCGCTCCCTCCACTTTAATAAACAAGGCAAGAACAAAATAAGCAATCCCACCTTCATTCATTTTCCTGAAAATCGAGATTACTTATTATGTAAAAATTATTTATTCTTTTTTTGCTTTTCATGCAATTTCCCAGTATTTAAATAAATAATCCCTAGGAACAGGACAGGGGTTACAACAAACCCAAACTGTGGCTTCAAAAACATCATTGCAAACATTGAGAATAGTAAAAAAACATTTAGACAGCTGACATACCATTTCCGCAGTCCATAGTAAATTGAAATCCGAAACACATCTTTAAAAGAAGCTTGCGGGTTTCGTACTTGAAAATACCAAGCATTCAGCATAATAGCTAACCCAAAAATTAGCAGAAGGACCATCAATGGAATAAACCATTTACCAATCGTTGTTTTGGCAAAAAAGAATATATCTGTCACACTGATGATGCTACTTCCTAAGCCAAGCAAGCTGATAAGAAAGCCTCTTAACCCAAACTGACGAAACTTTTGGAAAAAAGTTTTAAACGGATCCAGCTCCTTTTCTTCTTTAAAAGTATCGATTAAACCTAAAAGTGCAATCATCCCTGCCCCCATCGGCAGCAACGTTACTACAAAAAGTGGGAGGTTTCGTGGATCAATGTCTAAGCTAATCACCGCTATGAAAAAAGGAATGTTCACTAAGAGAAGCCCTAGATTACCGATAAATAAAATGTAAAGCCAGCGAAAAATTTTCATATAGATATTATTATCAAAGGTTTGCTTAGTAAACATTCAAACTTCCTCCTAATTCTTCATTCCAGATGTAGCAATACCTTCAACAAAGTATTTTTGCATTGCTAAAAAGACAATCCCTACTGGTAAAATAGAAACCACTGATGCGGCCATGATTAAGGCATATTCAGCATCAAATAAACCGACGAACATTTTCAAACCTAACTGAATTGTTTTATTCTCAGTAGAAGATAAATAAATGAAAGGTCCCATATAGTCATTCCATGTATTCACAAAAGTAATAATCGTGAGACTAGCTAAAGCTGGTTTAGTTAATGGTAAAATAATTTTCCAATAAATTCCCCACTCACTTAACCCATCAATCCGCGCGCTTTCACATAGTGAATCTGGAATACTGCTGTAATATTGTTTCAGTAAAAAAACCCCAAATGCATTAAATGCTTGTAATAAAACAAGTGACCATAACGTGTCAGTCAAACCTAATTGACGCATCATAATAAATTGTGGAATCATATACGATTGCCAAGGAATAGCAATTGTTGCGATGTACGTAATAAAAAGTGTATCTCTTCCTCTAAAATTCATTTTTGAAAAGCCATATGCTGCAAAACTTGAAGTAAATAGTTGAATAATCGTAATCACAATACTTAAAAATAATGTATTTTTAAAGAAAGTTAACAACGGAATGCGTTCCCAAATAACGGAATAGTTTTCTGGATGCCAACTTTTAGGAATCCATTGAATTGGAATGGTGAAAACTTCATTGTTTGTTTTAAATGATGCTGAAACCATCCAAATGAAAGGCACCAAAGTAATTAACGCAAGTAAAGTTAAGAGAATGATTACAAGGATCCCACCAGGTGTGACTTTTTCTGCTTTTTTCGTTTTTGCTTTTCGAGTATTTTCTTTTTTTGAAAAAGTTGCTTCCATCTTTTCTCCTCCTAAACTTTCTCTTGATGTTGATTCCATTTAAATTGGGCCACAGTAATCGCTAGAACGATGATGAATAAGACCATCGCAATGGCTGATGCATAACCAAAATTAAATTTGACAAAGGCTTCATTGTAAATTTCGTAAACTAACACATTCGTTGCACGTCCTGGTCCACCACCAGTCATAACTTGAACTAAGTCAAACACTTTGAAACAGTTAATTACAAGCATGATAGTCACGAAAAAGGTCGTTGGTCGTAGTGAAGGTAAGGTAACATTTAAAAATTGATTCCATTTACCCGCGCCATCCATTGACGCTGCTTCATATAATTCTCTTGGCACACTTTGTAAACCAGCTAAATACAAAATCATATAATACCCCATAAAGCGCCACACACTAACGATGATAATTGCTGGTAAAGCCCAAGTAGAACTAGATGTCCAGCCAGGAGGATTTTCAATAAATAATTTCAAAAATTGATTAATTGGTCCCATCGTTGGATGAAATAGCATATTCCAAACGACCGCAATCGCAACTAATGACGTTACATAAGGAAAGAAAAAAGCCGTTCTAAAAAATTTCATCCCTCTAATTTTACGATTCAACAAAATCGCTAGTCCTAATGAGCAAATCAATGTTAACGGAACAACACCAATCGTATAGATAAACGTTTGTTTTAACGAAATCCAAAACGTATCATCATGAATCATTTTGGTGAAATTTTTCATTCCGACAAATTCAGGAGTTGAAAAAGAATCCCAACTCATAAAAGCTAAAATCAGTGAACAGATAACCGGGATTAAAGTGAAGAGGAAAAAGCCAATAAAGTTTGGTGCGATAAAAGATAACGCAGTCCACGTATTTTTTCGTCTCAATTTATTTGCTGTTTTTGTTTTTGAAGTAATTTCCATAATTGTATTCTGTTAAGTGAACTTAACAGGCCCTCCTTCCAAACTCAAGCTACATTCTTTATTTAAAAAAATAAGCTGAAATTCATTGTAGGTTACTCATTTCAGCTTATTTTTTTCATCAATCTTTTGTGTTTTTGCAGGAAATAATAGTTAGTCTATCTCTGCTTTGACACGTTTTTCCATGTTAGCAATACCATCTTTTGGTTTTTCGTCGCCGACCATAATTAAATCATGTTCTTCTTGTAATACTTTATCAATTGCGGCACCGTTTTTATCAGATGGGAATTCTAAATTAATTGTATCTGGGTTAAAGGCTTTTTGTGAGACTTCATCTGAAGGCATTCCTTTTCTTGCAAAGTAGATTTTGTCAATTTCATCTGTTTTATAAGAAGGAACCACCCCTACTTCTGCTAAAAGTTTTGCACCTTCTTTACCTGAAGCAAAGTCTAAGAATTTTTGAGCAGCTTTTTGTTTTTTACTGTTTTTATTAATTGCAAAACTTGTCGGTGAGCCAAAGGTAGTTGCTTTGCCTTTTTCTTGTTGTGGTATTTCGGCAATCCCCCATTCGACATTTGTTTTGCCATCATCAATGTTGGTTAATAAAGTCCCCATGTACCAGCTACCCATGTACATCATCGCCGCTTTTGAATTTTCAAATTGTGATTGATACGTTACTTTTGTTGATTTTGCTGTTCCAAAATCCATTTGTGATTGATCTTTTTGCATTCTCAATGCGCGATCATAGTAAGTTTCCATATAATTGTATTTCGGTTCAATTAAATTGGCATTGTTTTGAGCAGCGGCAATTGCTTGAACCGTTGAGCGCCAAGTATGTTGATAGGCACCATATACTTGTTCTTCTGGTTTAGATAATTTTTTCGCTAACGCTTCATATTCATCCCAAGTTAAGTTATCGGGATAGGCAATTCCGGCTTCATCAAACATTTTTTTATTGTAATACAATACCCAGAAATCTGTACGGTAAGGCTGAGCATAGGTTTTACCATCGATTTCATACATCTCGTAACTTGCTTTGGCAGGTGCGATATCTAAATCTTTAACGTGATCGGTTAAATCCACCAATTGATTGCGTAGCGCGTAATTAGAATATGAAAGTAAGTTTTTCATGGTTAAAATATCCGTCGTATCTCCTGATGAAAGCATCGTTGTTACTTTTGTGTCATAATCATCTGAAGCAATGTCCACCGGTTCAATAGTGATATCAGGATTTTCCGCTTCAAAAGCTCTGAATAATTTCTCAAATTCTGGGGTCGTGTCATAATTCCAAGTAGTTACTGTTAATTTTGTTTTGCCATCTTCACTCTTTTCAGTTGCTTTCTTTTCACTTGAACCACCACATGCTGTTAAAGTTACTGCCGCCACCGCTAACAACGCTGCCGCTGTTAAGCCTTTTTTCCAAAATTTCATTTGTACTACCTCCGCTATTTATTATTTTTTAGGAGTTTTCCTCCATGAATTACCAAAAAGAATACCAGCTTTTCGCTAAACGAGTTAACGCTTCCAAATAAAAGTAGTCGCCCCAAATCATGCATTCATCGACTCCTGTATTTGTTTTTTTATCATAGACACCATGAAGCAATAGGCCGTTCGACTCTGGTCGTAAAACCGTTGTATACTTTTCCGCTAATGCTTGTAATAGTTCTAGCGCAACCTTTTCATAATAGCCATGTTTTTCATCATTTAATGGAAGCTGACGAGATAATTCTAGTAAGCCACATGCAGCAATTGCAGCAGATGAGCTATCACGTTCTTCTTCACTCCCTTCATTGAAAATTAAATCCCAGTAACAGATTTTGTCCTCTGGTAATTCTTGAATAAAGTAATCAGCAACATTTTTGGCTGTTTCCAGAAAACTACTATCTCCTGTATATAAATAACTTAACGTAAAGCCGTAAATTCCCCAGGCTTGGCCGCGAGCCCAACAAGAATCATCTGAGTATCCTTGCTGCGTCTTACCGTATAAAGCTTCGCCTGTTTCCGTATCAAAATAATACGTATGGAACGTGGTGTGATTTTCTCGCACAATATATTTTTGTGTTTGTTTCGCATGATTGTAGGCAGCTTCATAATACTCTTGCTTGCCAGTCATTTTTGCTGCAAAGTATAATAATGGTAAGTTCATTAAACAATCAATAATCATTCTGCCTCGTTGCTCTGGATCGTCTAAATTCCCCCAAGCTTGAATAATCTTGGCTTTTGGTGAATAACGTTTCATTAATAAGTCCGCAGCTTGCAAGGCCATTTCTTTTGAGGCCTCATGACCATTGACTTGATAATCGGCAATTGCTGTTAAAATATACAAAAAGCCTATATCATGTGTTTCCAGCTCAATTTGTTCATCCAAGCGATGTTGAAAAGAAGCCATCTGTGTGGTAATCACTTCATCGAACTCTGTTGAATTTGTTAATTCCTTTGCTAAAAATAACATTCCTGGCCAAAAGCTGGCCGTCCAGTCAATATTTTCTTCAGGATAATAAATTTGATTTAAACTTGCCGCGGGTGGAACTAATTCTTTAAATGTCTCTAAATTTCCTCGAACTTTGTTTAAAGCAAAACTGATTTGCTTCGGCAACCACTCAATCTGTCCATTTTCTGTCATTGTGTATTTCTCCCCCTAATTCCCCAAAATTACAACTTTTTCTTCAATTAAAAGCTGATTTTCTTTTAACCTAACTTTAACTGGCTCAATTTGTTCATTCGGTAGTACGCCTGTCACCAATGAAATTAAAAGATGTTTCCCTTTCGACAAGTTTGCTTTCAAATATGGCAACTCCGTTAACGGATAAAGTAAATTTGTATTCGGTTCTGTTCGAATAATCGCAGCTTCAGAAAAGCCGTTGATATTTTCTACTTTTGACACACCTTTTTTATTTTTTACCTCAGCCATTTGATCAGAAACGCAAGTGACCTTTTCATCGAAGAGCGGGATTGAGAAGCCACCTTCATAAGCCACTAATGCACGTTGTGTCTCAATTTCGTGGATCCGTAAATGTTGGCCTTCTAATGGTACAATTGTCGTTTTGATTGCTACATCGGACCAAGGATGCCATTGATGAATGATACGATCATCAAGAATTTCGTACTGATCATCTAATCCTTTCGTGCGGAAATAATGGTCGTCTTCAGCTAAAGCCAAGCAATTATCATAAGCACCTTCGTAATACCAATAATCACTCTTTATAGTACTGAAACCAAAATGGGAAGAATAAACAAATTTACTATATTTATCATGCGCATGAGCTTGATAATTAATAAATTGTCCCGCTGGAAACATTAAACCATGTGTTCCTGCATCATTTACTTGATAATAGTTCCGACTTTCTGGTGAAGGTAAGTGTTTTTCTGGAAAACTAATAGGCTGTGTTTCTGCTTGCCAATAAGGATGATCTTTTGGAACCGCTAACAAAATAAATGTTTTAAAGGCCCAATAAGGTGAACCAGGACCATTATAGCCTTCAGCAAAGACCATATTTTGATAATCATAACCTACCGACAATAATCCATCTGTTGTAAAAATATCTTTGTTCATCCATTGATGAAGATGTCGGCTGATTAGACCTTTGATCTCACCCCACGGCAATGCTTCAACATCTGCAAAAACTAAGGCACTAAAAAATGACACTTGAGCAAAACGATACGTTAAGCTACGTCCAAAGGGAATCGCTTCTCCTGGCTGAGTAAACCAATATTTAAACTCTTGCGCGAACAAAGTTGCTCGTTCCTTCATAATAGCCACTCTTGCGGTATCTTCCGGGGCAAAACGACAATACAATAAACTATAATAATGAATAGCGAAAGAAACATAATAATCAACTTGTGTCTCGACTCCGTCATAATACCAACCATTACCGACATAAAAACGATCAATTACAGCCAAATCAACAGCGATCTGTTCATTTGAATACGGCATTTCACAATGTTTCATCGCTAAATTCAGCAACACTCTAAAGAAATGCCAATTATTTGGCGGAATAATGTTTTCATTGGCTTGTATCAGCCAACTGTGTAAATTATTTTGCTGTTCTTTTGTTAGCTGGTCCCACGTTTTTTCTTTGTTTAACAAAAGAAATGTACTTAATGCTGCCATCTCAACAATCAATTGATCATAATCTTTTGTTTTTCCCCAATAAGATGAACTCTCAGGATCGGTGCCTTCGATAATTCCCGTTAGAAAGTCATTCAAATACTCACTTTCATTTTGCGTTACATAAGGACCTAGTCCCCATAATGGTCGTAAAAATGCCTCCGCATCACGTGTTCCTTTAGAATAAACTGTCCCGTGTGTCCCTAAATCCAGATGACCTTGATATTCTCGATCAAAAAACAATTCCAGTGGCGCTAATAAATCTTCAAATCCTTCTGCAACTTCTTCGTATGTTTCAAAAGTATTCTGTCTAATTCGTGGCTGAATCATGATTCTCCTCACTTTCAATTAATGTCCCTTTCAAAAAGCCGTAATATTCTCCGTAAACTGTCACTTCGTCACCAATTTTCAATTTTTTCTTTTGCTCATTAAAAACTTGATATTTACTAGAACCACTTTTCAAAATAAAACGATCACCTTTTTTTATTAAACTGGAACGACTGTCGCTCTCAACAATCTCCCCTTTCAAAGAAATATATTCATTTAAACGAACGTCACCATTTTGTAATTCTGTTTCTGAATAAGACTGTGCCGTTTCCTTTAGATTTTGAAGAGATTCTTCATCAAATTCTTTTTCACCGGATTTACAACCTGTTAAAGCAAGTAAAATTAGTAAAAAAAGTGAAAATATTTTCACTAAACCACCTTCTCCATCGAATTAAAGCGCTTTCTTTGACTTTATAGTATATTTTTTTAGTCAAAAAATCAATAGTTTTTGCTAAAAAAAAGTAAAAAAAGCTTTTTCTTGCTTTTTTTTACTAAAAAGAAATATACTATATGCTATAATAGTACTTGAGAAGGAGGCATTTAGAATGGCAACTATCACAGATATCGCAAAAGTCGCGAATGTTTCAATTTCAACTGTATCGCGAGTTCTGAACTATGATCCAAACTTATCCGTTACAGAGGAAACCAAGCGAAAAATTTTTGAAGCAGCAGAAACCCTGAATTATACGAAATATAAAACTAAAAATAAAAACAAACAGCAGGAGCAACTGACACCTAACCTTTCCGCACAAACAGCTCCGCAAGAGCCTTCGATTGCCGTCGTTCAGTGGCGTTCAGATGACGAAGAACTAACGGATATTTACTATATGTCGATTCGTTTAGGCGCTGAAAAACGGGCCGAAGAGTTAGGTTACAATATTCTAAAAGTTTCTCAATTGGAACAACATAACCTTCAAGGGATTGATGGCATTTTGGCAATTGGTAAATTCACTCAAAAGACGTTACAAGAGTTGCAGCAACTACATCCCAATCTTTGTGTAATTGGCAGTAATTTTCCCCTGGAAGAATTTGATTCTGTAAATACTGATTTTTATCAAGCAACCGAGATTGCCTTAACCCATCTTTTGGAATTGGGCCACGAAAAAATTGCCTTTATTGGTGCCGAAGAAAGCGAAAACATGTATGGTTTCCGTCGCTATAAAACGCCGACAACCAATGCTTATCTTGACATTATGCAGCATTATCACTTGTTTAACGAAGATTATTTTATCTTAAAAGAAAATGGCATGTTGGATGTCAAAACGGGGGAACAATTGACAGAAGAAGCGTTAGAGAAATGGGGAAATGATTTACCTACTGCGATTCTTGCTTATAATGACGCCTTTGCAATCGGTGTGATACATACGTTAGCCGCACACGGTATAAAGGTTCCTGAAGAAATTAGTGTCATGGGGATCAATGATATCTCTATTTCTCAATATGTCTCACCACCGCTATCCTCTGTCCATGCCTTTACTGAAGAAATGGGCGAGACAGGCATTAATTTATTGCACAAACGAATTCAAATGCCTAGCATTCCTCGTAGAGTCCTGTTAAACACAGAATTGGTTGTCCGCCAATCAACAACTAGCCCACGCCAGAAATAAAAAATAAGGACCGCTCCTATAAAGGAACCGTCCTTATTTTTTATTTGTTTTGACCAAATAATTCAATTTGTGTTAATGCTGGAAATGGTGATGGTTCATCTGCTTGAATTAACTCTGTTAGTATCACCCACTCCGCTGCCCGTTTCGCAAAGGTAAAGCTCTGGCGTTGCTCAGTCTTAACAGTTTTAAAGACCTCATGTGTACCGTCGGAAAATTTTAAAGTCACTTGTTGCCAATAATTATCATGAGGAAAGTCCGCTCGTAATGTTAAGATCACTTTATCCAACAAGACTTCACGCCCAAATTCAATTTTTAATGCGGCATCTAATTGCTGATTAATCCCCCATGATTGATAAGGATACGGCCCATGATAAAGATTAGCGAAGGTACCGTCAATCGCATTGCAAGCAAAAAAAGTGGCATCATTTCGCGTTTCCACGTTGGCAGATGCATGAGGATATGCACCAGTAAAATGTTGTAAATCATGCGGATTTAACGCCCAATTACGATAACTCTTAATTTCTTCTTTAGTGGCAATACGCACACTTATATAAGGTTTCTTGGTTTCAAAACGATACGCTGCTCGCGCTTCGATAGCGTTTTCATTTTTTATGATTGGAAACGTCCATTTTTGTTCTGGAACATAAATTAAACTGCTATCAAGCGTAGCATCTAACTTCACCATTAAATAAGTATTGGGCGTATCTAAACAAACTTGAATCACATCGCCGTCTTGTAATTGACAATCCCGAGCAGCTAAACAAACAAAATCTTTTCCTGTAATAGTTAACTCTTTCAAAGAATCTGAATCATCTATCTTAGCTTTTCTAACTTCTTGTTCTTGATTTAAAATCGATAATGAAATACACGTCATATGCTTCCCTCCTAATTTTACCTTTATTATATATTATTTTAGTAAATTAATCTATTTTTTACTAAAATAATAGATGGTTACAGAATAAATGTTTAGATTAAAAAAATAAAAAGGGGCTTCTTAAAAGGCTTCTTTTGTTCAACTAACTATCTTAAGATTTAGGAAGTGAGACATAAGTTGAGCCGACCCCCAAAAGTTAGATTCCTAGGTCTAACTTTTTGGGGGTCGGCTCACTTTCAATTAAAAAAGAATAAATTTATGATTTTTTCTGATCATCTTCATCCATTTTCGATACCGACAGCTAGCTTATAACCCAAGGTATATCAACATAAAAAAAAAAAAAAAATAGGCTGTGACAGCAGCGTGACAGCAAAAAAGATGGAAAGTTAAATATCAAACCTCGTAATTTCATTTGCGAGTGCTTGATTTGTTTCTGGATATAAGTGTCCATATTTGTCCAAAGTAGTTTTAATAGAGGCATGACCTAGACGCTTAGATATTGCATAGATATTTTTATTATGTTCAATTAAAAAGGCAACATGCGAGTGTCTTAATCCATGCATATGAATTGGTTTTACTCCTGCAATTTCAGCTAATTTTTTTATTCTGCTTAAAATAGTTCTTGGAGATGGCGGTAATCCATCAAAAGAAAAAACCAATTCTATATTTTTCCCAATTGATTGTTGAGTTTTTTTCCATGTTTTTAAATCTTCAACGGTTTGTCTGTCTAACGAAATTATCCGAATACTTGATGTATTTTTTGTTTCAGCAAATTCATAATCTTGTCTTGTACGGATGTAAATTGACTTATTTACGCTACATCTGCCATTTATTAAGTCAAAGTCTTTCCATTGTAACGCTAAGAGCTCCTCACTCCTTACACCTGTAACAAAAATAAAACGCATCAAACGTTTATAAAATTCTTCATAAAAATCCCCGTGATAAACACTATTATATACTTTCTTAAATTCATCAACTGTCCAAAATTCTACTTGAGGACGCTGAGTTTTTATTTTACCTATAGTATCTACAGGATTTTCTTCAATAATTTCAAGTACAATTGCCCTTTTAAAAACTACTCTCAACTTATTGAATATCTGTTTAATATAATTTGGTGATAATGGTTGCTCAATGCCCTTTTTTACAACATGGATTTTCGATAAAAACTGTTGAAATTCCTGTATATGAATTGGTCGAATCTTTACAACCTGCATTTCTCCAAAAAAATCCAATGCACGTTGTAAAATATGATCTGTTTTCATATATGTTTTTTCTACAGTTCCCAACTTATACCAAGGAAAAAAATACTCTCGATAAAAATCATGAAACGTTATTCCTTGCAGACAAATTCCTTGTGAATCAGAAAAACTTTGTTTTAACTCTTCGAGTCCCCTTCTAGCTTCTCCTTGAGTTTTGAAGCCTCTTCTGGTCACTTGAATTCTTTTTCCAAAGCGATCTTGTCCTAAAGTTGCAGAAAAAAACCAAGTGCCTCTTTTTCTGTCTTTATAAACATTCGCAATTTTCCTCATTTTACTATTCCTCCCAAGAAATATGGAGAACTTCTTCTAAAATTGAAATAGGAATTCTTTTTATTTTTGAATTACGATAAAAAAAGTATCCTTTCTCAACTAAAAGTTCTTTACATTCCTTGAAGATTTTATTAGCATAGTACTGAGAAAAACCTAGATTAATCAAATCTTTTCGAGTAGCTGTTTTCATTATAGCACCTTCCTTACTTTTTTTCATTTATTTCTATCAGCTGCTTTTGTCAAAAGCACATAGGAATTTCACCTCTCCCCAAGTTTACGGCGAGCCTTACGGAAGTATCATTATCCCAACTTTAAATCATCGCTTTTTATTGACTATAAAAATTATTTTAGAATATTTATCGCTCCTTCTTTACAGCAAGAAATCATGGCGCAACTAAAATATGCTCCTTAAAGTGTTAACGTACTGATAGAATCTATTTAATTTTCAATGAACAATAGGTTTTCTACCTAAAAGAATCTACTAATTCCTTAACTATTAGAAGATTCTTTTAAACAGAAAAAGTGGAAAGGAGATTTTTTTAATTAGTTAATTTTAAATTTTAAGATCGCTTCTATTAATTTAATTTCTAGCTGACTTATCATATATTCATCTACATAGGTAACGAATTGACCTACCTCGTTAAATCCATTTGTCAAACATAACTTAGCCATATAACTATGATAATGTTTGAGTATCATCTTGATCGAAATTGGATCTCCTTCTAGAGCAGATAAGATAATGGATAGTGGAACTAATAGGTACTGCCGCTTTTTGGATTTATCTACCATAGGTCATACCCCATTTTCAATTGTTCAACTGCCTTCTTTCGTTGATACCAGATACCACTTGTGCTCATATTGAGAATTTTACCGATTTCAGCATCATTAAAACCTGCAAAATAATAAAGTAGGATAATCTTTCTTCTTATCTCCGATAACTGATCAATTGCTGCTGATAACTTTTGATCTGA
The DNA here is from genome assembly GCF_018919685.1 of Enterococcus sp. S183_ASV_20. Classification (NCBI taxonomy): domain Bacteria; kingdom Bacillati; phylum Bacillota; class Bacilli; order Lactobacillales; family Enterococcaceae; genus Enterococcus; species Enterococcus sp. S183_ASV_20. Next base: position 67,906 of record NZ_JAHLRI010000009.1, on the reverse strand, counting down.
AATTAATATTTCCATTCCAAATAAGAAATAGACATCTTGTTCATCAAAATGAGTTTGGGAATACCTGCCTTCATTTGAATCTGCCAATGGTTCCTCATTATCCTTTATGTTAGCATTTCGTTTTCGAATAGACTTAGCTTCGTTTCGTAATACTTTTTTACAGTAGGCATCAAATTGGTGTTGTATAGATATGTCATTGTAATGTTGTTGCATGATAATATGCTCCTTTTTCCCCCTTTCCACTAATACAACAATCAGAGAGCCCCTTTTTTTCGAAAAAACTAGAAAAAAACATAAAAATATTTATCATTCTTTAAACAGAAAATCTTTCTATAAAAAACAAAAAAACGATTAGGCTAGGCTAATCGTTTTTTGAACATTCTTAAAAAAATCCAAATTATTTTTTATAACTGAAATTGGGTATTGATGACCATCGTTTCTGTAGATAGTGAGCAATCATTTTAGGTTTTCTATCTCTAGTAAAGATTCCTTTCTTATTTCCTTGCACTCTTAAAATCCCTTGACTCGTTGCAAAATCTGCAAAATTCCACACTTGTTCACCAACAAAATTTTCACATGTATCTATTACTTCGTGATTTGCTTCGTAATAAGCCACTTGATACTCTTCTGTAAACATTGTTGGTACTGTATCATGAAATCCAGCTACTGTATCTGCTCCATATTCTGTAAACATTATTGGCGTATCAGGACATCTTTCTTTCCATCCATCTAGCTCTTTTTTCAACAGATATTTTGCATGTGCCAGATCCCCTCCCGAAACATACCAACCATAATAACGATTTAAACATAAAACATCGACAATATCTCCTACCTTACAAATATCTGGCGTTGATTTTAGATAAGTAACTATTGTTACAGGTCTTTTCTGCGGATCAAGTTCTTTAGTTAATTCAACTAAAGGTTCAAAATATTCTTTAGCACCTTCGGAATCCGAATCTGGTTCATTTGCAATAGACCACATTACAACACTTGGGTGGTTCTTGTCGCGTTCTATCAATTCCTTGATCACCGTTTTATGAGAATTTTCTGTTCGTATCTCTTTCCACGTATTATGTTTTTCCACATTATCATCTAATAAAGTGGCCATGAAATTTAAATGTAACCCTACTGCAGGTACTTCATCAATAACTACAATACCTTCTCGATCTGCTAATCGCATAATTTCTTCTGAGTAAGGATAATGTGATGTTCTAAAAGAATTAGCACCTATCCATTTCATTAAATTAAAATCTTTAATATTTACAGCCTCATTCAAACCACGTCCATTAACATACGAATCCTCATGCTTACCAAATCCTTTAAAATAAAAAGGTTTATTATTAATCAAAAATTTGCCATTGGTAACCTGAACACTGCGAATACCAAATTCTTCTGTATAGGTATCGATCACTTTATTATCATCAATTAAACTAATTTTCATACTATATAAATAAGCATCTAGAGGTTCCCAAAAAATTGGATTCTTAAGCTGAATCATTCCTTTCTTTCCTTCAGCTTCAGCTACAAGTTGAGCCTCTTCGTCATATATCGCTATTAAGATTTTTCCGGTCCATTCTGTATCGATATTGAATTCTACACTTGCATCCAAATCAGTTATTCTTGTATTAATAGTAATATCACTTATATAGTCTTTCGGAGTTGTATATAACTTAACAGGTCTATGAATACCTGCATAATTGAAGAAATCAAAATTAACTAAGTTTTCCTTTTTTATATCCCCATTTTCCTGTACTGTTTCCTTCATAATCCCCATAGGTAAAGTACTATCGTCAATAATATTGTTTACAGCAACTGTAATTCGATTATTCCCGTCTTTTACAAACCGATTAATTTCAGACTCAAATGGTGTAAACCCACCTTTGTGTTGAGTAATCAACTTTCCATTCAAAAAAACTTTTGCTTCATGTGTTGCAGATCCAAAACGAAGAACTAATCTTTCTTCTAATAATCTTTTAGGAAGAGTCACTTCTTTTTCATACCACACCCATCCAACATGATTTCTAATGTTCTCTGTTTCAAATAAATCATTATAAGAAGAGGGAACTGAAATCGGATAACTCTCTTTTTCATTTATTGGTTCTAAAGCAAGTTCTTCCTGTAAGTCATCATTTGTATCTAATTTAAATCTCCAGAGACCGCTTAAGTCAATTACTTGCCTCGTCTCTGTCATAATGGGATACAACATATAAACCACTCCTATCTAAATATTAAATAAATGTATCCTTTAAACCACAATAAGCATCTATTGGACTTACTCCCTTAAATTCAGAAAGACCCATTAGTTTGTCCACCAATATTTCTAAAGTTTCTTGTTTTCCATCATAAGTATTAATATAAGTCTTTACTTGAGGTACATCAGCCAAATGAAACGGACACTGTACAGATACAAAAATTGTTGGAATTTCATGAATGTAAAACGGTATATCCGGAGTTCCTTTACTTGCTGGCCAGACAATTCGTTGAACTGTGCCTGGATTAACATTAGCTATATTAATGATCAAGTCATATTTTTTAGTTAAATTTTTAATTGGTCTCTTAGCAGCATATATTCCAGCTATATTTTTAATTTTTTCTTCTTGCGATAATCCTTTCAACTCTTCTTCAGGTGAAATGTATTTTTCAACTTCAAATCCTTTTGCTGACAAAATCTGTTTCAATAAATCAATGGCTTGAGGTCTATTTCCAGCAACTACTTCACCAAACCCACCTTTTACCCCATGTACATCTACTAGTAAAATCCTTTTATATTTTTCTGGTTCAATAGGCCAAATATCTTGTTTATCTTTAACTAATGTAATTGCTTGGTCAGCCACCTCTTTAAAAATTGATTTATTTTCAATTAAACCAATTTTTTCCAGAGCTTCTTGCTTAGGTAATAAAATTTGTTCTTTTGCTTTTTTGTGTAATCCCAATTTAGCTTTTAACCCTAAAATTCTTTTTAAGGCATCTAATAACCGATCATCAGAGATAATTCCTTTACGATAACCTTCCATCATATAATTAAAGTCTTCATCTGGATCATTAAAAAATAGAAATAGATCACATCCAGCTGCAATAGAAGTGGGCAATAATTCTGATCGTTTCATTGCCCCAGTCATTCCTAACATATGACTAGCATCAGTAACTACTAATCCATTAAATCCGAGTTTTCCTCTAAGTAAGTCAGTGATTAATTCTTTTGATAAAGTTGCAGGAAGTAAATCTTCATCTTTCAGATCAGGATTAAAATGTTTTGAATAAGCTGGCATATGGATATGACCTGCCATAATCGAAGGTAATCCAGCTTCTATTAAACCTGAGTATACTTTTCCAAAAGAATTATCCCATTCTTCCGTACCTAAACTATTAATACTAAAAGATAGATGCTGATCTCGTTCGTCAATACCGTCACCAGGGAAATGTTTAGCTGCAGGCAAAATTCCACTCTCCTGAATACCTTTCATATAAGCTAAACTAAGTTCTAAAACTTTATCAGGGTTTTGTCCAAAAGATCGACTAGAAATGATAGGATTTCTCCAATTTCTATTAATATCTACAATAGGAGCAAAACTCCAGTTACATCCAATAGCCGATGCTTCAATCCCAGAAACTCTCCCTAATTCATAAGCATATTTCGCATCATTTGTTGCACCAATTTTTACTTCTACACCAACTTCAGTACCATCTGTACAAGCTCCGTTACCACCTGCTTCCGTATTAGCAGCAATTAATAAAGGAATTTTGCTTTCTGTTTGTAGGATATAGTTTTGATCATATACCTCATCAGCAGTTCCTGGGTTATATCGTACAGCTCCAATATGGTACTGATTGACCATATTACTCAAGTAATTTTTATCACGACTAGATCCCATATTAACAAACAATTGACCTATTTTTTCTTCCAAAGTCATAGAATCAATCGTCTCTTCAATCCAAGAAATAGCATCTTCATCTAAATTATATGGTTTTTTTCGTAAGTCTACTTTTATAGTCATTTTCTTTCTCCTCTACTTATTAGTAAGATTTTTCCAAAAAGTATCTATAAATTTTTGTTCAATATCTACATACTCTCCCGATAAACATTTAAATAAAACATCAGTTCTTAAGTTTTCCCATGATTCTTTTTCTTTATTAACCAAAATAGGATAAAAGAAAACTTTATTTTTATTTGCAGCTTCTAGATCACCAGGAGAATCACCAATCATTAATATCTTATCCAAATCACAACCATTTTCAATTACACTTCGAATAATGTCTTCTTTTTTTCCTTTATCTTGACAACACAGTTCATCAACTAATGATAATAATTCATGTCTTTCCCATTCTTCTTGAACAGCTTCCTTATTAGCTGAGCTTACAATAATTATCTTCCCATATTTTTTCAGAGCTTTTATAGTATCTCTAGCACTTAAAAAGGGTTTATCTAATCCTTTAGCTTGACTAATCTGTTGATTGACTTCTTCCGACCATTTTAAAGCTTTTAATAAATCCTCTGACTGATAATATTCTATTTCCCTCTTCAAAGATGGATTAGACAATTCTTTTGTTAGAGATACCCAGTGCTTTAATCGATTAATGGATGTTACATCATTTTTTTCTAATGTTTTAACTAAACCTAAAAATCTGTTTATTCCACGAGTCTCTGAATATAAATTAATATTATTCCAATCCTGTAGGAATTTTTCTCTATGATGAACATCAAAAATCTCTGCAGCAATTGGTCCGAAAAAGAGATTGTGTTTATAAGTCATCGTATCCATAACACAGCCATCTGAATCAATACAAAATATCCAATTATTCATATTTCTCTCCTATTTATATTTTTGTTTTAAAAGCTCGCAATTTTCTAAGACTTTATCTTTAGATAATGGATAAAGGAAAAATAAAATTAATCCTACAATAAAAAAACAAATTGATGGAATTAATGTTGAAGCGTTATATAACTTTTCTAAAACATCTCCCGTTTGTATATTTGCTAAAGAGTCATAGCCTATAATAGAAAGAGTCCAACCTCCGACGCCTCCAGCTAGAGCTTGACCTATTTTTCTAGCAAAAGAATATACCGCATATACGGTCCCATCTTCTCTTTGATCAGACTTTACTTCTTGATCATCAATAACATCAGTAATATTTGCCCAAATAACAGTATTAAACACACCCAAACCCATATAGCCAACCGAACTAAGAATTAAGAATACATACATATTACTAGTTTTTATCAAAAATAAGATCAAATATACTATTGCTGAAAAGAACATTCCTACTGATGCCAGTTCTTTTTTTCCATATTTTTTACTTAAAAACAAAGTTAAAGGTGAAACAACTATTAAAACCAAAATAGGATTGATAAAATTCATTAAAACTATTCCCTGTGCATCATTATAGTAATCAGGAAATACATAATTATTCATACTCATAATTAATAATTGAGCAAGGAGTAAGAAAATAGCCGCACCAATTATAGAAAGTAATGCCCTATTTTTAACTAACCCTTTTAAAGATTTTAACAATGAAACTTTGAATTGAGATTGGTCAATTCTTACTCGTTCAGTAGTTAGTTTATAACATATTAAATAACAAATAAGTGCACATATCGAAAATATTCCCGCAACAATTGTAAAAGTTGATCCACCACGAACTATTTGAGCGCCTGAATCATCTCTTGTATAAATAAATAATGGTGTTAATACACCAATGATCAAACTTGCTAAAGTAGCTCCAACATTTCGGAATGTCGATAGCATTGTTCTTTCTTCTGTAATAGAAGTAATAGCTGATGCCATTGATCCATAAGGAATATTTATAGATGTGTAAAAAATACTCCCCCATAATATATACGTAACATACATGTATACTACCTTAACGCTCATAGAAGCTGAAATCATAGAAGTTTGATACATTAAAAAACTTGCTAAAGCGACTGGACCACTCATTCTTAAAATCCACGGTTTAAACTTACCCTGCTTAGTTGCTTTCGATCTATCAACAATACGCCCCATAGTTACATCAGTAACTGCATCGATAAATCTTGCTACTAAAAATAATGTTCCAACGGCAGCTCCGCTTATCCCCAATACTTTTGTATAAAAGATCATTAAAAAAGAACTAGCAAAAATGAAAGTAAAATCGTTTCCAAAATCTCCAAACATATATCCTATTTTGTCTCTTATACCAAATTTTCTTTCCATACAATTCTCTCCCTTCTTTTGTTAAGCGTTTTCATTCTTATGAAAGTACGTACTATACTCTGAAGCGTAAAGAGTCAGTATTTATTTTTTACATTTCAGAGTATTATTTGTTTTTTCTCCTAATAATTCTTTATCTCATAAAACTTATCTATATATTTACTAGCTACTCGACTTACTTCTTCAAAATCACCTTTTTCAACAGAAGCCAATAAATTCCCACCTACACCAACTGCAACAACTCCTACTTCAAACCAATCTTCTAAGTTCTCTAGACTTACTCCGCCAGTAGGCATTATATTTACGTGTGGTAATGGAGCTTGATAGGCTTTTACAATGGATGGACCAAAAGCAGAACCTGGGAATAGTTTAATGATATCTACGCCAGCAGTAAGTGCCTCCTTTATCTCAGTAATTGTCATACAACCTGGTAAATAAGGAATTTGATATAAATTACAAATCTCAGCTGTTTGTCGATCAAAAGATGGACTAACGATATATTCTGCCCCAGCCATAATTGCGATACGAGCAGTAAACGCATCTAAAACCGTACCGGCTCCGATTATTACATCTTTTTGATCAGCATATTTTTTAGCAATTTCTTTGATTATTTCTTCAGCATTAGGAACTGTAAAAGTTAGTTCAATCCCTTTAATTCCACCCGCAATAATTGAATTTATTGCTTTAATGGCCTCATCCTTATTTTTCCCACGTACAACCGCAATCACTCCAGCCGCTTCTAACTTACTTAAAATTTCTACTTTTTTCATATCTATCTCCTCTATCTCCTTCTTTTATGGATACATACTTTGTCTAGCTGTACTAACTTAAAAAGAATAAATTTAAGCTTTTATTTCAAGTATTATTTTCTACTTCCGATTTCAAAAAAATTAAAATAATTATACGCATTACGATAACAAATATTCTCCACTATCTGACTAAGATACATTTCATCATCTGGAATTCGGCCTGCTTTAACCCACTCGCTTAGTAATTGACATAATACTCGACGAAAATACTCATGGCGAGGATAGCTTAGAAAACTTCGAGAATCAGTCAACATACCTGTAAAATTCGACAACAAACTTTGTTGCGCCATCGTAGTCAACTGTTGACGCATTCCTTCAGCTGTATCATTGAACCACCAAGCACATCCCAATTGGATTTTTTGAATCATACCCCCTTGGAAGCTTTGCATTGCTGTTGCTAGTGGAAGCCAATCAGTTGGATTTAATGAATATAAAATTGTTTTTGGTAAGCACCCACTCTTTTCAGCGGTATCGAACAATGCTACAACATTTTGTGTCAAACTAGCTTGATCCCCCATCGAATCACCACCGACATCTACTCCAATTTGTTCCTTTAATATACTTGAATTATTTCTTAAAGCATTTAAATGCATTTGCATCGTCCAACCATATCTTGTATACTCAGACATCAAATGTAATTGAATACCTGTAACAAATTGTGCAATTTCTGATAAATGGAAATCCGTTTTTCCTGCTAAAGCTTTTATTAACAGATTGTCGAGTATTTTTTCATCTGCTATTTCATAAAAATAAGTATTCAAACCGTGATCTGCTAATCGACAGCCAATTTGATGAAAATGATCCACTCGTTGGCTCAATGCTTGCTTCAACCCATTAAAGTCTTTGATTGGTATAGCCGCTGCTTGACTAAGTTTTAAAATATAGTTCGAAAAGCCTGATGATTTGATACTCCAGACCTTATCTGGACGGAAAGTAGGTAATACCTTGAAAGAATTATCCTGTTTAGAAAGCTCAGTATGATACCCCAAGTCATCTGTAGGATCATCCGTTGTACAGATGGCTTTCACATCCATCATCTCCAACAATTCTTTCGGGCGATAGGAATCCGTTTGGATTTTTTCGTTAGCACGTCGCCAAATTTCTGGTGCATTCTTCTCAGAAATTGTCAAATCAATATCAAAGTAACGTTGTAATTCCAAATGAGACCATTCAAAAATAGGATTACCTGGCGCCTTCTCCACTGTTTTTACAAAAGCTAAAAATTTTTCATAATCATCACCTGGACCACTGATCAACTCTTCTTCTATACCATTAGCTCGCATCAATCGCCATTTATAATGATCTCCAGCTCCTTTATCATTTAACCATACCTGAGTCAAATTCTTGTATTGCTTATTTTCTAGCAAATATGCTGGGTCTAAATGACAATGATAGTCGATAATTGGTTGGTGTTTTGCAAATTTATGAAAAAGTCTTTTAGCTATTTCATTCTCTAATAAAAAGTTCTTATCTAAAAACATATTTAAACACTCCTTTCCTTCCGTTAGTTTTTAGAAGAGAAAATTTTTCCTCTAAATAAACTCCATTATATAATTATTTACTCGCCCCCTTTTCAAGCGCTTCCCAAATACCATTTAAATAAACTGCACCTAGAGCTCGGTCATATAATCCATAACCAGGTCTACCGGTTTCTCCCCAAATCATCCGACCATGATCTGGACGAATATAGCCATTAAATCCATTATCGTACATTGTTTTTAATATCTTATACATATCTAGAGAACCATATTCTGATTTATGCGGCGCTTCGTAAAAATCGAGTCCATTGTCACTTAAATATTTGATATTACGAACATGTGCAAAAGGAATCCGATCCCGTTGACAAAATTCAGATAGAATTTCATAGACATCATTATCTGGTCGTTCTGCAATACTTCCAGTACATAATGTAATACCATTAGAAGGAGAATCCACTACATTACACAACCAATCTAAATCGTCACGATTTTTAACAATACGAGGTAATCCGAAAATGGAATATGGTGGATCATCTGGGTGAACTGCCATTTTAATCCCAACTTCTTCACATGTCGGGATAATTGCTTTGAGAAAATATGCAAAGTTCTCTCGTAATTTCTCTTCATCAACTTCTTTATAGGCTTCTAATAATTGCTTAATTTGTGATAACCGATGAGGTTCCCAACCCGGCAATTCAAAATTATTAGTAGAATTTTCTACTTTTCTAATAATTTCCTCCGGATCAGTAGGGATATTTTTTGAAATATAGGCTAACGTAGAAGACCCATCATCTAAACGATAATCCAAATCCGATTTTACCCAATCAAATACTGGCATAAAATTATAACAGATAACCTCAATCCCAAATTCTGCCAAATTGCGAATCGTCTGTTTATAATTCTCAATGTATTGATCTCGTGTTTGTAAACCAATTTTGATATCATCATGAACATTAACACTCTCAATAACTTTCAAGGTAAGTCCATTGGCTTCGACTTCATCTTTTAAAGATTTAATTCGTTCTCTCGGCCAAACCTCTCCGGCTGGTATATCCATTAATGTTCCAACAATTCCTTTCATTGCTGGGATCTGACGAATTTCTTGTAGTGAGATTTTTTCTTCATTTGCCCCATACCATCTAAAAGTCATTTCCATAGTTACTTTCCTCCAACTTCTGTTATATATTTATTGATTGTTTTACGAACTGCTTGAGGACCTACTAGCATTTCGCAAAAGATTTTTTCAGTTTTCTTTCCTACCCCAACTTGATATAAATCTAAACCAAAAATTTCTTTATTTTCTAAAATTTCCTGTACCGCACAATGAATATTTGAAGGATCTTGTTCACCTAATTTCAATACTGATAATTTATCCTGCAACTCTACCAATAACGGATCAGGACTTGGCACAAAATTTTCCCCTTGATCATCGACTGCCAGTAAATAACGTAACCAAGCAGCAATAGCGATAGGAATAAATGTTAGATTTTCTGCATTTCCGTCTTTTTCGACATACTTTTTAATTGTTTCACCATAGCGAATCGCTACTTTTTGAGAAGTATCTGTTGCAATTCGTTGTGGTGTATCTGGAATATAGGGATTAGGCAAACGTTTATTAATTACTTCATCAATAAATTGTTTTGGATCAATAATGCCTGGATTTTCAACTACTGGTAAACCTTCTAAATAACCTATTCCTTTGATTAAACCAACCAAATCATCATCCTGCATCTCTGCTGAAATTGATTGATATCCTAGCAGACAACCTGTTACTGCCAAAGCAGTATGAAGTGGATTCAAGCTTGTCGTAACCTTCATGATGTCTGCTTTATCAACCGTCTCTCTATCTGTCATAATCACACCAGCCTTTTCCAATTTAGGCCGGCCATTTGGAAAACTATCTTCAATAACTAAATAATGAACTACCTCAGTATTAGTGAAAGCAGCAATATTGGTATGTTTTTTTGTGTGAATGATATCTAAATCCTCGAGCCCCATCATCAATAGATCTTCCTTTACATTCTCTGAAGGATTTGGCGTAATTCGATCAATCATACTCCAAGGAAAAGTCACTTTTTCTTTATCCTTTAAATAAGCAATAAATTTTTCAGAAACATATCCTTCTTTTTGCCAAGCTTCTGCAATCGTAAAAATACTATCTTGAAAACGTTGACCATTCTGTGAGAAATTATCAGTAGAAACCATCGCAATCGGCAACTCTCCAGCATTAAATCTGCTATATAACAAGGATGTTACAATACTCATCGTATGTTGAGGATTGCTAGGTCCAGATTTGATATCAGCTTTGACTACCGAAAAGAATTGCCCTTTAGAATCTTTTAAACTGTAACCTTTTTCAGTAATAGTAAACGTTGTAAACTGTAATTTAGGATCTTCAAAATATTTAACCACTCTTTGATAGTCCGCTATATTCTTCGGATTGCAATATAAACTATCAGCCGTTACTGCCAAAAGCCTTTTTTTGAGTTCACCATCTCCACTCATAACAATTTCCAAAATGTCATTGTTGTAGTCATGATAAGCTTTTTCCACTACTTCTTCATCAAATGTTTCACACACAACTACTCCTGTTTCTAATTCATTTTGATCTGCTAAGCATTGAGCAATTTCTGCATGAAATCCTCGATAAAGATTTCCTCCACCAAAATGAAGCCATACTGGATGTTGCTGGCCTTCTTGCTTAACTTCTTTGACATCAAAACACGGCAGTAGAATCTGCATTTCATTGAATTCTTCGATAGAATTTTGCCAATTTTTAATCGAAACCATAATTAACCTCCTTAAACTAATATGTTAATTTTGATACATTTTATATTTTAAAACCCGTTGTAACCGTTGTCAATATAAAAATGGAATAAACTTGCTTTTTTTCTACCATATCAGAATTATTGTATTTTTTATTCAGAAAAATAAAATACTCCTTCTTTTTGGACTGATTTTATCGAAACTTATTTTTTTCTTTTTTTCATGTATTCTTTTATTTTTATAACTAGTGTATTACTTCAAAATTTGATATTATATGGCATGAACAGAATTAAAATATCAGCTAAAATAAAAGTTAAGGAGCATTGAGTATGACAATTAAAACTAGTCTCCAAAATCAAGCTTACCAATCTATTCGCCGACAAATTATCTATGCTGACTTAGAACCTGGAAAAAAAGTATCAGAAAAAAAATTAGAAGAAACACTTTCTATTGGTCGTACACCAATACGTGAAGCACTGATTCAACTCCGACAACAAGGTCTTGTTGATACAATTCCTCAAAGCGGAAATTATATCTCATTAATTGATTTAGATTCGGCCAAAAATGCTCGATTTGTCAGAGAACATTTGGAACGACAAATTATGTTAGAGTGTTGTGCCAAAATTAATAACCAAAAAAAACGGATTTTAGAAACTATAATTTCAGAACAAGAAAAAGCTGTTAGTCAAAAAAATGCTCGTAGTTTTTTTCATAATGATAATTTATTCCATAAAGCTTGTTTTGAAATTGCAGAGCGAGAAGAAGTATGGCAATGGTTAGAAAATAACAATACACACTTAGAACGATTTCGTTGGCTACGAGTAAAAACGGAAGGATTAAAGTGGGAAAAAATTATGGAACAACATTATCAACTATTTGAGGCATTAACAAAACAAGATCCAGAAGAAGCTAACTTTCTAACATCGTTGCATCTTCATTTAATGCTTAATGAGCAAAATATTGTTTTAGCTACTCATCCAAAATATTTCAAAAGTATATAACTTTTAACTCTTTTTAAATTAAATGATTGTTCTGATCAGAAAAATATCGCTTGTTTTCTTATTATGTAATATATTTCATAAACTATTCTGCATAACAACTATTGTTTGTACTTTTTACATTGGATAACTAATTATGACTGCTGATAACTTTTGATATTAAACTAGTATCTCCAATCCAAATAAAAAATAGATATCTTGTTCATCAAAATTAGTTCATGGATACTTACCTTCATTTACATCATTCAGCGGTTTCTCATTTTCTTTTATTCTATTATTTCATTTTCTAATAGACTTGGCTTCATTTCGCAATACTTTTTTACAATAGGCATCAAATTGGTGTTGTTTAGATATTTAGTTGTAGTTTTGTGACATGATAAGTATGCTCCTTTTTGTCTTTTCCACTAATACAACGATCAAAGGGTGCTTTTTTCAAAAAACTAGAAAAATCAAAATAAGATTCGTATTTTGATTCTATATATCCTGTTTCAACTACATCTTATATTTCATAATAGAATAAATAGCCTTTTGCATAGCTGCTTAACTTATAAGAAATTGCAATTTACTTCTTCAAAGTGAAAACGAATATGAGTAAAATAAAATTATTCTTCTTACAGATAATTAAAAATAGCGCGTAACAAAAATCGGCATTCAATCACATAATTAGGATTGATGCCGATTACTTATATTCTACGTATAGTTTTAGTATTCTTTTTTTATCACCAGTAACCAATTGAGAACAGTCCTAAAGCAGAATAGTCTTTTATCTCAAAACGCTTAATTTCAGGCTTAGGAATATGAATAATCTTTTGAGTATATTCTTTCTCTTTTAATCTTACTGAAGAAATACCACTGCCTATCTTTTTTACAAATATTTCATTTGGTGTACAGACTAATAAAACAATATTTGTAATCAATCCTTGCACTAAAGAATTAAAAGGAAGACTATTTAAAACAGGGTGTGCATAACTATAACATGTGAAGTAGTTATTTTGAACTTTAACTTTTAAAAACTTTAAAAATAATCTTATTTGTTCTTCTAAACAATCATCTATACTCATATAATCACTCCACTAATTACTTCCCCCAACAAGAAATAGCATTAATAGCTATACCAGCTGCAATAGTTGCAGCATTGAATTTTGCAAATTGTGCAGGAGTTAAACTTCTTTTTGCTACATCTAAAAGTATTTTAACAGCATAATCATAATTTTTCCCTTGCAACGCATTAATTAAAGTTTGCATTAGATTTTCACGATTAAGTATATCCCAAACAACACACCAAATGGTAATGAGTTCATAACAACACATGCAGCATACTTTTGAAGATCACGTTTTTGACGCTTTCCTGTTGGCTGCACAAAATTTTCTAAAATAAATTTCCCTGCTATACCTTCAGAGCCATCTAATTCAGCTTTTTTCTGTATAGCTTCTAAATCAGTAACTATATATTGATGTGTTTCTGTATCAACATAACCAGCTTCTTCTAAATAGAATTTCAAACTCTCTACTGCCTGTTGTCTTTGTGTTTCTATATCAGGAACTTCATTCACTTTTTCAGCAGCATAAACACTGGTTCCGGCACCGACTAACGTACTTAATCCAATTAACATTACACCTAATAATGAAAAAAACTTAAAAAAACGACTCATTTTTATCCCTCCTGAAAAGTATTGTTGATTATCAATTTTTATCCTTTTAAGCTGTTCAATAAGACGTTTTTACGTTCCTTCCGTTTCTATTTTATTCTTTCTGTCTTATAACAGCTTTTTTCAAGTAAAGAACGATATAATTCTTCTTAAAAAACAGTCTATTTTTTCGGTATATAATAAAATTGTATTGTTACCTACATAGCGAAACAGTACCAACATCATTCAAATGAAGATAGCAAATTTGCTTCTTCCTTTTTCTTAAGTGACTATTTAAATAACCAGAAAAAAACTAAAATCACACTGATATCCCAAATAAATTGAAATAAAGGAAAAAGTTTTTTTCTACCATGATAGTTTTTCAAAAAATAGAAACTCGTACTATTTAAAAGTAAAATAACTAGCATCGTAAAGACTACTGATTTATCTAAACTTCTATAAAAAAGTGGGCTAAATAATAAAGTAATTAAAAAATGAACTATTTGATATTGTTTTTTTTCATATTAACAGATCGCAGCTCCTGCGATTCCATAGGCTGTTCCTACAGCAAATGGAATAACGGCTGCACCTACTCCCGTAAGGCTTAAACCTAGAGCAGCAGCTGTATAAATCCCAGAATGTAGAAGTCCAGCCCCAGTGAAAGCCCAACTGCAGGCACTTCGTTCACCAGTTTTATTATTTGTTTTTTGATCTTTCATATAATTCTCAACTTCATGAAGCTGATCGGTTAGCCATCCATGGCCATTTTTTTTGAATAGAACGATTAAATTCATTTAGATACTGTTGGATTTCAGAAACTGTAATTTCAGAATTAATTCTATCTAAACTTGATTTTAAATCACTCTCATCAATAATATATACTAATCGATTTCCTTTAGAATCTTTATGTGTGGCTAAATTATTTTGAATGATATTTATTTCAGTTTCTTGTTGTTTTACTAAAAAATTATTTGTTTCAGAAGCATCGACACTTATTCCAGCGCTAACAAAAGTACTTAAACCTATTAAGAAAACACCTAAAATACCAAATATTTTAACTATTCTTTTCATAATTTTTCCTACTTAAAAATAAGTTATTTTTAAAATATCTTGATTATGAATTCATCCCCCAAAGGCCTTTTAAGATTGATACAGCAGTCCGTTCACTTCTTTTAGACTTGTCATATAAGTCTTTTAAATGATCCCATACCAGACTAGTTTGTCTATCTAGCTTCAATCCATTAAACGCTAATGAACGGTTCATTTTTTCTATTACTTTAGATAAAGCTACAGAAATTTTTATACCTTCACAACGCGCATCTTGGATTTCAATAATAGTATCATCAATTAGTTTTTGAATTTCTTTCCTATCAACATATTCAATCTTAGAAAGAGAATCTTTTAAAGCTACTAATGATTCAACGATTTCTTTTTTCTCTTCAGACATTCTCTTCCTCCTTCTAGTGACCCGTAAAGCCATGTAGAGCAGAGTCCATTGAACCAGTAATTACACTATCTACAACGCCATTCCAATTTACTCTACATTTTCCATTTTTCAGATTTGTCGGTCCATACGGATAGACTTTTTGACATTCAATGTTCGGATTATACCAGATAGGATTATACCATTCAGCCGCAGAAGCAGATTCAGTCGATACAAACAATCCCACACCAACAAAACCAATACACATCACACTATAGCCAATTAATTTTTTCATCTCGTATCCATCTCCTAAAAAATAGAATAGTTCTTGTAGTTATTCATAAGACATATTTTTTCCGTTTTTGTTTTATCCTTTCTGTCCTATAACAACTTTTTTCAAGTAAAGAATGACATACTTCTTCTTAAAAAAACAGTCTGTTTTTTTCTATTTTTTCGGTGCATAATAAATATGAGTGTTCATTTTTTATTTTAATACACACTTCGTACATAATAAATCTTGATCGCATCAATCTTTTGAGCTTCTTGATCTACTTTCAATTGAAGTAATACAAATTGAGTGACCTCATTCGTTGTTTCTTCTCCAAATAACAAATATTGATCCGGATTCTCTATATCTTGTGTCACCTGGTGAAGTTTCCCAGTTGTTTTCATTTGTACATGCGGGTCTACATCAATACTATTGTCTTTAATACAACGATCCGTCATATAGTCCCTCACAGCTTGATTGCGTTTATAAACATCTGTGAAATTACTCCATTTTCTAGCAAAATCTTTTAAGAAATTTTTTGTCATTTCATCTATTTGTTGCGCTGTCTCGTCTTCTAATGAACCAATTTGACTGTTACTTTCAGTACTTTGAAGAGTTCCACTTGTTTCTTTTACTGCTTCGATTGTTTCTTCTGTCGTTGTCAATTGTGTTTTTTGTTTTTCAGAAGAAAACCAATGACAACCAGTAAGACCTATCAAACATAACCAACTAAATACTAAAATTATTCCTTTTTTCACGCTTCTAGACACTGCCTTTCTTATTTCACCTTACGAACCAGACTACGAATTTTTGTTTGATTGTACGTGCGTTGATACCGAGCCATAATCCGTCCTTGCTCGGCATTCTGTTCCACACTAGAGAAATGTTGTCCGCCATCTGAAACATCTGTTATAATTCCGGTGTGACCATAGATTCCAGGAGACAATGCACCACCTGCTTGCCAATTCACCACATCTCCTGCTTGTAAATCACTTGGTTTTGGGTTCATGATCACTTGCCAACCATAGGCTGTCCAATCATAATCTTCCCCTATTAACATCGCAAACATGTGTCCAGAACCCATTAACTGTGGGCCACCTAGTTGGGATACATACCACGCCGTGCCACCATAACACTCTCCATTATTTACCGATCGTCCAATGATCCGATCTAAAACTTTCGCATTACCTTTACTTTTCCCTGCAACAAGTGACGATTTTTTTGTTGGTAGGCTATTCCAATGTTTGATCGCAAAAGTATCATATTCTGTTAAGTTATAAGACTTTATGATACTCATCGCTCCTTGGTAATACGGACTGCCTTCGGTAATACCTGCCGCCGCATAGCCTCCACGACCTAGAATCAATAAACAACTCCCAGGATCTTTATTGCCCACACATTGATTAAAGTTGCTTTGACTCGCCACCAAAAAGCCGTAATAGTCATAACAATCTTTCAGGTTCGGAAACTTCATATAGAAGCCACCTTCAGAACCACCAATCCCCCGTGCAGAACCTTGTGGATAGGGACAACCAGGAAACCAGGTAATCCCAAAGAAGTTTGTATCGTTTCTTCCAGATTGTGATTGTCCATAAGTCGATTCATAACCTAATTGAGAAAGAATCACACTTGGTAATAACTGATACTTTACCGCTGCACCGACTGCTGCTTGCGCATGTTCATCTGTGATCGGACCACGTCCTTTAATCTCTGAAAAAATCGGTAATCCTTCGGTATATTCCCAATTAAAAGCGACAGCTAGACCTGTAGCCTCTCCTCCATCCTCGGAAAGTTCTCCTGAAAAAAAGAATGGCAATAGAAAAAAGGGAAGAATAAAGAAAAGCAGACAACCTAGACACCCTTTCTTCATTTCTTCCTCATCCTTTCTTCGATAATGGTTTTTGAACTGTTCGTCCTTTTTGTAAAGTAAAATCGGTTCCTGGTTTTGCGTCCAAAATCGGCAATGTTTCATTTTTCTTTTCTATTTTTTTCGATTGCTCTACTGGATTATTAAAAGAAGAAAATGCAGGTTGTAAGGATTTTGGTACGGAAATCGACGGTTTACTTTCAGACGAACGTTGTATCTGTCGTTGCACAGAACGATTTCCTGATAGAGTGGCTACCGACGACTTAGGAACAGAGTATTGATTCAATAACTGCTGCATTGCTGGATAACTCCCATTTTTCGCCTGATTTTTCACTTGGTGAATCTGTTGTGAAAGAGAACCAGCAGCTGTTAATTGTGGCACGGGTACTTTTCCAGCAGGCAACGGAATCGATTGACCAACAAAAGCGATACCTTTATTTAACAATGGTTTTCTTTGATTATTCCCTTGTTGCTTACTCGATTGTGCCAACGATTGTACCTGTTGTTTCGGTCTTACTGAATTCATGGACGAATTTGGAATCAAACCATTTGAAAGACCAGAATTCCACTCTGTTTTTGATTTGGTAGAAGACATTTCAGGCTCTACCCCATGATAACGAACATGACGACCACTATAAGGCAAGTCTTGATTTGAACGCCCACCTAGTTCAAAGGGATTAATCACTTGCCCCCCTTTTACCGATTCTTGTGGTGTACGTTTTTGTTGAAACTTTTGAAATCCATGTATCGCTGCAGAAGCGAGTGGATTCGTTGCTCGGTACACATTCCCTGCTAATCCTGCACCTTTGATTGCCAAATTTTGCCCAGCAGTTGATAGTTGACCAGGCAGTTGTTTCATTTGAGACAAAGAATGACTTGCTATGTTTTTCGTGTTATTTATGGTTTGATCTGCAGCTCCTAACCCTAGTTTCTTTAATAAATCTTTCCGTTTTACAATGAGTAAAATTGATAGGAGTGCTTTGACAAACATATTTCCTAAAAAACCAAAAACAGTATTCATTAGAATTAAATCGTCTACTATGTTATAGATCAAAAATGCCACCAAAATAATCACACTGTAAAAAGATTTTTGAAACATCAAGCTCAAAAAGGACTTTAAGGTATTCATGATCATATAATCAAATGCTGGAACAAAAGAAGCGAGTAATGAAAAAGGAATCACAAGTAATAAACACAACACCAACATTTGAAAGATAAAACGAATCATGCCAATCACTACAAGTGGTAATCCAATACTTAGATTAAGCAATGGCACCATAGAACCAACGACTGCTTTATAAACAGCTTTAGTTGGTTGAATATAGACACGATAAGCCTTCTTTTTCCCTCTATCTTCTCCTGCAGCAGTGGTCACTTTTGTCTCAATATCAGATAATTCTTCACTTGACGCTTCCTTGGCTAGAAATTCTTGTGGTTCAATCTCTGCTTGATACAATTCTTCTAAATTTGTTGTCCCATAATTTAACAATAGATACGGATCAACAACAGCCGCTTTATAATAAAGTTGGCGCACTTTTTGAATGGCTTCCTTTTGTGTCGTTGGCACTAAAACACCATTGACATCTTTTGTCGCCAATTCATCTAGACTATTTGTAGCAGAAAAAATAAAGCCTTCTACCTCCACGGACAAATCATTTAACCCTTTAGTAAAAGCTTCTCCTTTACTAGGTACGTTACTACCATAGCCAAACCAAACCATTGAAAAAATGACAACAAAGAGAAATCGAATAAACACCATTTTTGCGTAATGTTTCCCTCTAAATATACGAAGAGTAAATAGATATAACACATACAAGACGACAATCCCCGCACCAATAGGATCGTATATTTTCGAATAAATAGTATCCGAAAAAGTGAAAAACTGGTGAATTAACTCGTTCATTGCAGCTCCTTCATAGAGCTTCTCAATGACAAAATCAAGGCCTTGCCAAATCAATTTACTTAAACTAAAGAACATATTCGTCATCATTTTTAGAAAATCTGTGCCATTTGCTCCAAATAACATTTTGCCTAATGAAAATTCACTATCAGATAAATAAGAAGAAAAGGTATCAATATGAAATTTCCCGATCTCATAGATCGATTGATCCACCTGTTTTTCTACCGCATATACCAATCCACCAACAAAAAACAGTCCGAATCCAACCGTTAAAAAAAGCCAAACGCACCATTTCTTTTCCTTACGCTTTATATAAGCCATTGTTTCACCTCGTTTCTATTGCATGATTAACGTATCCTGTTCTTCTATTTGAGAGTGACTTGTTTTTTCCGTTGTTTGTAATGCAGCGGTCATTTCTTCAAACAAACTGTGTACATTGAGTTTTCCTACACGTCCATAGGGATCTAACATCCAACACTGTCCTTTAATCATATGGCTCATTTCAGATAAGTTCGCTTCATTTACTTCCAAACGTAAATGAGTCAAAATCTTTTCTCGCTCACTGTCTTCATCAAAAGCGAAGACAACACCAAAATTCCCTTTTTCTTTATCTGAACCTAAGTCGCCAATAAATTGTGTATCTAGCACTAATTGATTCATCTGTGAACGCCCCACACGCGCCATTGCTGCAATAATACTACGTCCCGCGTTCGAATTATTAAATACCCATGCTTCTGTAAAATAAATCGCTGTTTTCTTACTACTATCTCGTTTTCCAAACATTTCACAAAAACGACCTAAACTAATCATCAAACACAAAGACTTTCGATCCGCATCTGTATATAGTTCTGGTCGGACATTGTCATTTGGTAATTTCAAATCTTGGATCTCTAAAATCGTTGTTTTGGCATTAAAGTCTAATCCCGGGTTTTCTCCATAAGAAAATCCTAAACGTAAAATCGAATCTTCTACCGTCAAGCGTAAAAACTCACCATATTCTCGAACCTCTTTTTGTTCCATTTGTTCTAAATACTCGACCACATGCATCAAGCCAACTTGTTGTCCGGCTTCTTTTTGAACTAAAACTTCTTGGATTCCCTTTAATACCGCCCCTTTTAAAAGGTGATTGGTACCTAACGGACTTAACTCATCAATCATATCCTGGGCTACTTGTTTCGCATCTACTCGGGATAAACAAACAATTGGATCTAATACGCCATAATTACGGGGATTTGTAGCATCTAACGTGACATAACTCATTTTTTGCAAATGTTCCACAAACAAAGGGTAATGTTTCTGATAATACGGCTCTTGAATGAGTTTCGTAAACCATTTGCGCTTTTCTCCTTTGGGATCCACAAATAAACTTTGTACATTCATAAACGAACTATACAAAAAGAGCAATCCAACTAAAAAGGTCTTCCCTTTACCGGTTTTTCCAGTTACTGCTACATGAGGCGCATCAAACAACGCACCTTTGATTCCTTCCGCAATAGCTAGAAGATTCAAAAAGACAAAACGATTTGACGCATAAATTAATTCTTCTAATGGTGTTTTTTCTCCTCGAGAACCACCATCCCCTAATGTATCTTGCCGACCAATATACCAGCCGGATTCCATACCTAATTCTGATACTGCTGAAAACAACCATTCGCCAATTGCTTCTACAGTTGTTCGGTGCTTCCAATGCAACTGTCGACCCAATGGTTGCCCTAATAAACATTTATAGAACAATTCTCGTTGATCATTTTTTGCACGGTGGATATGGATAGTCGTATGAAGCTGTTGAATAATCGTTGCACTATTTTGACGAACTTCTTCAACCGTTTGACCGTATACAATAAAACATGCGATCCAATCGACGACAGGTTGGCCATTATCTACTCGTTGCTTTAAATGTTTTACTAATCCCCGAACAGTTAATAAGCGTTCGCTAGGTTCTTCATCGTTTTGAACCAATTCCTTATGTTCTGTTTTGAACCGTTCCGATAGCCAATTTAGTTTTAAACCAATACCTCCCTGTCCTTTCAAGCGTGGATAGTGAATTTTCATTCGTAATTCTGCTGGGAAAGAAAGATCCTGTGCAAATTGAAATAGATCACAGTTTCTCATATTTTCAGGTGTTTCTCCAATAGGTAACAACGCTAAATAACTAGTCCCCAACTCATCTTCTAATTGAAGAAGGCCTTTATGTTCCTTCGGCATACGTACATACGTTCCTTGATTGTCTTTCAGTACTTCCCAATTATTTTGTTCTTCTACTTTATGAGCCATTCCTCGAATATATTGCAGACGATTGAGATACAACAGCTCTTTTTTTACTAAGGGACGAATAGAAAAGCTATAAAGTAATTGTGTCACTTCTTTTACATAAGGATCACTTTCAGAAAACAAAGTTTCTAAATCATCTACTTCTAATCCAAATAAGCGTGCTAAACTTCCTGCTACATCTAACCAGATTAGATTTAGTACATCATAAAAACTCTCCACGGTTGCTTTTTCTTTGACTTTGATTCCTAAAATAAAGGAAGGACGATAGACTTGACCTTCTCGTTCCAACAATGTCACTGTTTCTTTTGCATAATACGCACCAATTGCTTGACTATCGGGAGAAAATCCCTTTCCTAATGTGTCAAATTTCGTCCGTAAATTCATTGTTCGTGGATACATCACCAACTCCACATCTTCATAATCTGCTAAAAGTAACAGTAAACGAGCCATCATTTCTTTTATTTCCTGTGTCTTTTTTGGTGTGTTTTTTGAAATGGTTCGTGGAAAAACATGATAGTAGGCCCAGATACAATCCTCGCCATTTAACAAACAATTTTTCTTTAATGCTTTCACTGGTTCTTTTACAAGTACCAATAGATCTCACCTCCCAATTAAAAAAAGGAACAACCAGTTGATTGTCCCTTTTTCTAATCCTCTAAATAAACATACTTATTCGCAAAAAGTAATTCTTCCAATGCATTATTTGATACCTTGTCCCAGTTATAATACACACAATCACCATTCATCATACGCACTACATAACAAAACCAATCCCATAAATAAAAATGCACTTTTTTTCCATCAGGTTTTAGTTTTGCCAGTGCTAACACACATAAATAGGGTAGCCCTATAAAAAAAACAACCCCTGCTGGTGGAAAAAAAGAAATAACCCAACCAATAAATGAACGTAAAAATAAATATTCAAAGATTACGACCAATAAAAAAGTTGCTGCATTGACTAATGCAACTGGAAATGGAAGACGCCAATTGCTTGTAATCTGTTGTACGCGATAAGGCTCCGCATAAACAATCGAATAATCGTAAGGTTCCCAATCCACTTCACTATCCTCCTAATCCATAAATAATTTTTCAATGATTTTACCAAACGCATCAAATACACGCGTTGGATCATTTAAGAAGAAATAGACTGCGGCACCTGCTGCGATAGATATTAATGCATTTCCTACTTTTGATTTCATAAAATTTCGCAATCCCAGATAAACAACCACCATTATTAAAAAATAGCCACCTTGCGTTAATATAAAATCTACAATTCCCTTCAGTGTCATTTCCGTTCGTCTCCTTTCCTATCCAACCAATTATGTGTGAGTTTTTCAACATAATACTGATTTGTTTTTTTCGTAATAACAAGCGTCATTTGTTCTTTTTGTAAAAGTGACGTATCACCATCTCGAAAGACGACTGTTGCTTTTACAATAAAAGTTTTTTTCGTTTCTTTATAACGCAATACTTTCATCTCTACTTGATCAACTTTAGCTGTCTGATTGAGTCCTTCAGGTTCTTTCATCATGTATGACATATCTTTTGCATTGTTTTTCGCATACTTATCTAAGAAATCTTCCACAAATCCTTCCACATCTTTCGCTTCCGACGCATCAACCGTTTCGTATAATGTGTCATCATAAGTAATCATTCGTTGTTTTTCTGTATTCTTTGGTAGTGCCGTAAAATAAGGATAAGCAATAATACGACAGCCCTTGTTTGAAATAGAAAAGGGAAGATTGAGTACTTGTGTGATTGTCACACTTGTTTCTTTCTTATTCTCTGGATCCATCGAGCGAATATCATAAGTTACTTTATAACTAGCTGTTGGAATGGTTTCAATTTCTTTTAATCCAATAAACGAAGCAGCAGTTAATTTTCGAATACCTGAAACACTTCCTGGTTCTTGAATAAAGTTTTGTGCATAAAACTCTTTTTTTAATATTTCTTGACGTTGTTGTTCTTGTTCATGATTATCGAATGTATTCATATACAAAGCAACAAAACGATTCATAAAGGATTCAATTTCAGGTGTGTACGTTAATTCTGACTGACTTTGTACTTCTTTCTTTTGTAATTGTTGGATTTCATCTTTCAAAAACGACACTTGAACCTTCGTTTTCATGGATTGAAAAAATGCCAAGCCCCCTGAAAAACAAAGAAATAAAACCAAACACCAAATCCATTTCACTGCTTTTTTTGAATGGATTTTCCTTTGATTCGGTACTTTCTCTGTATAAACTTTTTCTTTCCGCCGTAGTTGTCGTTTTTTCATAAGCTACTCCTTCTAGTATGTTTTTACTAGTACGTACGATTGACAACGATAAGCTTGTTTTTCTGAAAAATAGTCCATTCAATTACCCTCATTTTCTATTCCTTTTCTCTTTCTTTTATATCCAACAAATCCAGCAATACTTGTCAACACTCCTCCTAGAACAGAAAGTACAACATGTATTTCTTCACCAGTCTTTGGTAAGACTTTTGTTTTTCCATCTGCTGTTTTGACTTCAATATTGCCACTTGGAAGTTTCTTTACAGGAATCGACAAATCCTTTACCAAATTCCCTTCACTATCTTGGATTAATGGAATTCCATCTTTTACACCAACAATTGTTTGTCCACCTTCTGCTTTTAGTGGAGTTGTTGGTGTTGGAATATGGGTCAATTCCTCTACATTACTAGTGACAATCGGTACACTCATTCCTTGAGAATTATTCGTCGTAATTTCACCGTTTGGGGTTACCGATACTGTGACTTCTTTTGCTGGAACAATAGGTTTATTTTCTTTTGGAATTGCTTCTGATTTTTCAGCAGGTTGTTTCGGTTCTTCTTTTGGTTCTTCACTGGTAAACGACATCGTTGGCTGTTCCGTACTTGACGAATCGGTATTCGTTTCAGAAGAACTGGTTGTTCCTGATTGTTCTGGAGTTGTGACTATACTTGAATCCGTTGTTGTTGAACTGTGCACACC
Organism: Enterococcus sp. S183_ASV_20; assembly: GCF_018919685.1. Classification (NCBI taxonomy): domain Bacteria; kingdom Bacillati; phylum Bacillota; class Bacilli; order Lactobacillales; family Enterococcaceae; genus Enterococcus; species Enterococcus sp. S183_ASV_20. Next base: position 43,339 of record NZ_JAHLRI010000009.1, on the reverse strand, counting down.
TTCTTCTTCAATTGGATCAGTCGGCAAAGTTGATTCAGGAATCTCTGGTTCTGGTGCCACTGGCTCTTTTTCAGGTTTCTCTGGCTGCAAATGTTCAGGTTCTGCTGGTTTTTCCGTTGTTCCTCCATTTAGCTCTGTCTCAACATCTGATAATCCTTCCCCTGGCAATGTTTCTACAATTTCTGACTTAGGTGTTTCTACAGTTTCATCTGCATAAACCAATGAACTCCCTAATTGAAACGAAAATAATGAAATTCCTAGTGTTGTTACGACTGCTAATGTTGTTTTTTTCATGATTATTCCTCCAATTTTTTATGCAATTCGTGTTTTGTTCATAGACGCCGCACTAATATTATCTGAACGATAAAAGAACTCCCGTCCGTTTTCTTCTAACCCAACATATGGATTATTTTTGAATAATTGAATCAATAGTTCACTGGTGTTGTATTTTGGATAGTTTGCAAAAAAATAATACTGTGCTTGTCGCCCATCCGAAAATTCAACAAGTAATTCATAACGATACCGCTTCAATCCTTTTCGTTGTTTTAAAGGATCTCTATACCAACTTGTCCATCGTTCCGTTCGTGGACCGAGATAGACACGATACACATAGAACAATGCCATACCACATACCACCAAAAATAATAATCGCCACATAAAAATTCCCCCTTTTCTTCTACCTTTCTTGAATCACCGAACATTCATACCCTCGGTAGAGATCCGAAAAATCCATCATTAATTTTTCGTATAAACGTTGTTGCAAATAGCGATTGTTTCGAATACATAATTCTTCATAGCCATCAATCACTTGATCTTCTTTCTCATAGCATCTTGTAGCTCTATGACGCTCAGCTTGCATGACATAACCAAACTCTGCACCATATCGTTCTACCGTTAATAACTGTTGACTACGCAATAATGCAATATAACAATCACAAAAATGTTCAGCCGACATTTGATTTTTCTCACGTTTGTGAAATAGGTATTCTTTAGAAAGCACATTATTCGTTAAACAATCTGATAAATAGCGATAATCTGGCGGTCGGTTATTTTCATCTGTGAATTTTTCCCATAATAAACTGATTTTTATTCGTTCAGCGGCTAGATAGTCTTGTTCGCGTGGATAAAATTCATCAATCGTACAAAGCTTTTTTATCACCCGAATAAACAAATCCATATAATGCGAAACGAACTCTTCCTTTTCAATTGGCTCTCCTAAAAATTCCAGTGACATACCATCTTCTCCTTCCTTAAAAAATAAAAAAGCAGAAACCGATTTGGCTTCTACTTTTCTTTCCTTTTATAGCTCTTTTTTACGGAAGAATCCGCAAATGACATTTTTTCAAAAAATTAATCGGCACAAGTTCACGAAAACTTGGAGCAATTTTAGATAGAATCACTTCCCCATCTTGTAAAATACAATCATAAAAATCATCAGTTACTTGATACTTACGCTTCTTACAATAATTGATAAAATAGTAGCGATCATTTTCTATTTCCATTCGTTGTTCTACTAAGCGCATACGAACATCATCATAGAAATAAGCCACAAATCGCCCTTCAAGTTCACGTTTTTCAATGGGATACTCTTTTGGTAACAATCTATTTTTTCGTCGTTTATACATTGCTGGATACCTTAGAAGAAGTTCATCCAAACGTCTGTCAGTATATGGCAACTGACGAATCAATGATTCCAATCGTTCTTTATACAGATAGAATAATTGGCGCAAGCAATAGTGTACTGCTTCTGGATTTTCTAATACTGTTGGATCACGCGACCAATACGCACCAACATAAATCATAATTTTTTTCATTTAGACAATCACACCAGCAATACTAATCACCGATCCACAATAGGTAGAACAAGTGGCATAGCGGCCGATTTCCTCTAATTCCAGCTCAATCTCTTCTAAAGAAAGATACGTCTGTTCTTCTGTTGGCTGGCGATTCATTTCCCAAGTAACAGTTGCCAACGAGATTTCTTCCACAAGAGGTTTTTCGTTGCTAAGTGCTGCCACACAGTTTTCGTATATCTTCATTTTATCGCAGCCTTTTTTTACCGCTAAAATCGCAGGTACCGGCAATGAAAATCGATAAAAGCGAATGAATTTTAGCGTTCCTTTTCTTCGGCTAAATTCCAACTCTTCGAGTTCTTGTTCGTACCCCTTACGAACTTCTAATAAGCGTGCAATTTCTTGCCAGTTTTCTTTTTCCTGATAACGTCCAGCCTTTACCGCTTGTTCAATATAAGGAACTCGAAAACGAAAATAAGACAAATCAACCATCTTTTCATTTAATGCTTCAATTGCAGCCTTTAAATCCAAAAGACGCAGCCATTCTGTTGTCGTATATGCATTCATGCAATTTTCCCTCCTGACGTTCCCATCCATTCTAGATAGCTTTGTTGCTCGTCATTTAGTTCAGCATTCTCAATTCCTTCTTGTACAAAGTCTCTTCCTAAAATACGATCTGCTTCTTGTAATAACTTTAATGTCGGAGCTACTTGTTTCAAAAACCAGCGTTCTGAACGATCTAATGAGAATTTTTCTGGCTTTACGGTAAAATCCAATTCTTCCATCGAACGAAACAATTTTGCCCATCGTTCATCAACAATTCGTGCATCACTTTCCAGTCGATCCCAAACAATAAGTTTTGCATTAATTAAACCAACGCCAATCTCTCCTAAACGTTTAGGGGAATGATCCAAAATAAACGCTTCTACTGCTTGTGTTGCTTTTTCATTAGCTAGGCGTAACTCATATCGATTATAAATGCCATATTTCGTTAATGCTTCTATTTCTGAAATTTTCTCACGATTCGCAATTTCAAAACGTTTTTCGTAGAAATTGAAAAACAATGGACTCTTTCGCGATCCAAAATACAAGGATAACCCTTCGCTTCGGAAATAACCATCATCTAAAAAACAACCGCCAATATTCTGAAATTTCTTAAAGTCCATTTCTAATAAACCTGCTTTTTGTTTTTCTAGTAATTCAAAGAGATCAAAATGTTCTTCTGTTTCCAATCCCCAAAGTTCATCTAACGCAATATCGAATCGACTACATTGTACTCGTTTATAACCAGCTTCCAACTTTCCTTGATTTTTCCAAATGGAATATAGCCATGTTCGCCAATCTGTTCGTTGTTCACGCATGACTTCCTCATATTCTCGGCAACCTTGACCCGAAAACTGTACAAGTACATTTTGTGTTACAGTTTGTTTTGAATGCCAGAATACCCAGATATTTCCACGAACAGAAAGACAATCAAAAAGATACAAGCCCGTCGGACGTGTTTCAAATTCTGTTAGATCCATTCGTAACACACGTTGAATCACTATTTTGTAGTCTGTCCCAAAAAAGGAGAGACGCAAATAGTCGATCATTGCTCGAAGATCTATTCCGCTTTTCATATACAATCGAAAGCGTTCCTTGATTCGTTTTTCGAAATCCTCTGGGATTTTCTTTTTTCCTTGTTCCATCTTCTTTATATAATCTACCGAGCATCCCAATAACTGTGCAAAACGTTTTTGAGAGAGTAATTTTTTCCCTCCACCTGAAGCGTGAATAGCACTCAATTTTTTTCGATAATTTCGCAATTCAATAGGTGTCATATTCTACCTCCTTTATAAAATAACAAATTTCGATTTTCTTAATCTGCTAGAAATCCCGATATAACAGGTGGTACCCCCTAATTTTTCTAAAAAGGAGTACTCCTTCTAACCTTAGCTAAAGCCTTGATATAACTGATTTAAATACACTTTTTTATTTGTGTTATGTTATTTCTGCCCCCCATATTATATATCGGGGGGCTTTACACAAAGAGGCCGTGCGCAAGCGCACGACCTCTTTGTGGGCACACATGCCAAGCATGTGCTGCCACGACTGGTCTCGGTGGCTTCGCCGACACAAGCCGCGGCAGCACATACTCGGACAATGTGTTCTCCCATAGTCCCTATGAAAGCCACCCCGATATCTAAACCAATGAATCTTCTTTTTCTTGTAATTCTTTATACTGTTCAGGAGCAAAACACTGTAAAATCGCTAAACGTAACTGTATGTTTTTCTCTTTGCATAACCGATATACCTGACGAAAACGCAATATATCCTCTTTTGTCAAAACAATCTGATTTCTCGTAACAAACAATGTCTCGCGCTCAATTCGTCGGAAAACATAAGAACCTTTTGTGTAGTATTCTACTTTGTTAATCCACTCGTATAATCTTCGAACCGCAAAATCAGGTGAAATTTCACCCGCAGCTGAAGAAACACGATACAAAACTTCACCCATACTTCACCACTTCCTTCTAAATTATAAAAGTGTATAACTTTCCTCATCTACCCCATTTGTTTTCGTATTTCCTTTTAACGATTGCGCTTGACGATCAATTTGTTCTTCGTAACTAGTAAACGCCTCTTCTTTCAGTACAGAAAAATCTTGCACAATCATTGTGTCAAATTTTTTAAATTCCTCAATAAAGTGATAGTCTTTGTAAACAAATGGCGCAAAGAATTCTACAGGCACATCAAAACCAGGAAAAGCATACCCACGACCAGGTTGATCTTTGTTATAAAACGGCTTATTCTTAAAATCCTCTCCAAAAGTCATTAAATAGCCAATGGGAGATAAACGGCCAACAGAAATACGGAACGTTAAACTATCTCGAACACCACTTGGAAAATATTCCGCATCTGGTCGCTGCATCGCTAAAATAACATACATGCCTGCTTGACGACCTTTTAATACTAATGGCTGAATTAATTTATCAACTTTGTTTCTCGTTTCCATATCCAACGAACCATAGAAAGCTGCCCATTCATCAAAAAAGATAAAATGCGGCGGTATCCCATAATAAGCATAATTTTTCCCTGGTTCATACTTAGGCTCTTTCATCGTTTTCATATAGGTATATCGCTGATTCATTTCTTGTAACGCATTTCGTAAGCAAATAATCATTTCTTCATTCGTTTTGTAAAACACATGTCCTTTGAATACATCAATATCACCTAATGCCGCTAAATCTGCCGCTTTCCCATCGCAAATATCTACTGTCCCTACATCTAAACAAGCTTTGATCAATGAATACAATAAATAGGTTTTTCCGCCACCAATCGCACCAGAAATTAATAGATTTGGCGATTGATCATATACCCAATCCAATGTTTTCATTAAATGAATACGTCCATTTTCTGCTATACATTGATCAATAGGAATCCGACCAGAATCGGAAAGAAATACATAATTGATTCGGGCTTTTTCTCGTTCTTCACGAATTAAATCACGCAAAAATACTTCGGATAATAAGCTACCCATTTTTAAAAATCGTTCGTGGAAACGGCCACCATCTAAAGGAAAAGAAACCACTAATTCTTGTTTCTTTTGATAAAAATAAACTTTTGGTAATCTCATTTTTTCCTTCGTTTGTTTCTCACCAACTTGCTTCTTTGTATAAACAAACCGATTGTCAATTAACATTCGAGCAAGTAACTGACGCCAATAAACAGAAGCAAAATATCCTTCCTTTAGTCGCGACCAACGCATCAAACCTAAAATTAATCCACTAACCAGCAACAAATACATCACAATACTGATTCCAGGAATAAGATACATTTGCCAATTCGAATACGTATTTAAACGAGGATAAAATACTTTCCAACTAAACCAACTTAATAGAATCAAAAATGGTAACAGAAAGAAACCATAATAACAAAACCATAAATAACGATTGAAATAACGAATTCGTCGACCACGATACTTAAAAAAATGAGGTTCCAATTGTCACATTCCTCCTTTCTGTTTTTACTTCTCCTGTGCTAAAAATTTTTGACAAAAAGCAACTAATACTGGAATATCACATTTAATAAAAAACCATAATCGAAAAAGATTTAATCGATTTTTATATGGGTGTGCACACATATTACATATTCGTACTACACGAATCCAAACCACTTCCTGATGGTCTTGTTTCCACTGATACGGTAATGAAAAACGAACAAGATCACGTAAAAACATACACTGCCCAATAACCGCACAAATATACTCATTTGTTTGTATAAAAATCGTTGGATTGTCTCCAAAATACTCAATCAATTGTTGGATATTTTGACAACAAACCATAATCTCTCGAAGTGTTTGATTGGTTTTGTCCAGATTCAAAATCTCCCCTTCCTTCTACCTTAAATAGAAAGAGTAGGAAGACTTCCTCCTACTCTTTAAAAAACTTATTTTTTCTCTTTTTCCTTAGAATCAGCACTTGGTTGTTTTTGATCTAAACCTTTTTCTTGTGATTGTTTCGGATTAGAATTATTTGTTGGAGCTTCTACTTTCTCTAATCCTTTCGCATAAATCACTAAATCTGAATATTCACGATTGCCATCTTGTGCTGGAATATATACCACATGATATTCTGGATCAATTAATTTCACAGGATCACGTCGTTTAAAACCAGTCAAATCTACATCTGCTGGAAATTTAACTCGTCGTGCAATCTTTGGTTCATCTGGATTTCCAAAAACTAATTGTGCTCGCTGTGATCGAATTTCTCCCGTATAATCGCCTGTTTCATTATCAAATACACGATCGGACTCTTCTAATGCGCCAAAGCGTACGGCTCCTATACAAGTTTCATCTAATGCTTCTGTAATATCATAATTATTTGGAAATTTTAATCCCATCTTACAAAACCTCCTCAATTTTTACACCAGTTAAAAAGACACCGACATCTTGATAGCCAGTTGTTCGACGCTCTGTTTGTCCCATATCATTTGTTTCACGACTATTCACTCTTTCTTTACGAAAAACAAAATAAGCTTCTTCAAATGAAATACGTACCTCTTTTTCTGGTAATCGTAATCTTTTATCCTCTTCAGCTGTGAGATAAACAAAAAAAGCAGGCTGTTCTTCTCGCGAACATTCTGCTTGTAATTGAACATATCGCCCAGACACACCATTAATTTCCTTTGGTGGATTAGGTTCCCGTGAACCCAATAAAAATACCTGACCTAAAAACTCTTTCTTCATACGCAATGCTTTTTCTGCCATATCATTTTTCCTCCTCTTAAAATTCACAATCAATTCTAAACGACTCTATATTACACAATGGAAAGTAATGTTTAACAACAAATGGCTCATCACTAGGAGACATATCTACTATTAACATCCCGTCTCGTTCATGCACAGAAATATCAGTACACTCCTCATACGTACATTCTTTTCCACTCAAAAAACAAATATTTATATTTTTCTTTTCCATATTCTTTTTTCCTCCATTATTTTCTTTTCTGTAAAAACCAAGTAATAATTCCTTTTCCATCTTCCAACACAAACTGATGATATATTTCCCTAGCAAGAATCCACACACATGCTAAAATAAAGAAAATAATAATACTACTAAAGATGCACTCATCCTTGCTGTCAAACGGAAAAAGATATATCATAATTGCCTCCCCCATAATTAAGAAACCAATTGATACAAACAAAAACTCTACCATCATACAAAAGAATATTTCTTCCAACTCTTTTACATCCTTTCTAACTTTTTATAAAAAAGGAGATTATTTTTATAAACACTTTTATTCAACAACTATTTTCAAATGAATTACACATTATCATCTCAAGTATAGTTTCAATCGTCACTATTGTTTGGTCCATTTCTAGCTTTTATTTAAAACATCGCTATACAAGAAAAAAGAAAAGCACTGAAACCCTAACAAAAGAAATGTTTATTCCATTTAAATCTTCAATTGAAAATTATCTATTTCAAAAAATTACAAGAAAAAATATTCTAGAACGAAAACAAACAATTCAACATCTAATCCAAACAGTTGAAAATAAAAATATAGACTTTTATTTGCCTTATGAACTTATTTATTTTGCCAAAGAAATACAAAAAATAATTAACACAAATAAACATTCGAAAAAAATCCTCTTCAAAGTACAAAGAATGTATTTTGAATTCTCATACTGCTACCTAGCAGAACTAAATAAAGTAAGAAAGCAATTAGGAGTAGCTAAACGTGATTTCTTCTATAGAAAAAAAGAAACTGTATTATCACATAATTATATTCTATCTCTTTTGGATCCTTAAATTCTTATTTATTACACTCAGTATTTCTTGGTGTATCCTCATGATCATTTACTACTCAACACAATAATTTATTTGCCTTTGATAAAAAATTCTTTCTAAAAACTAAACAAGCGGCTAGTTGCCTAACCGCTTGTTCGTCCTCTTTAGTCTCTGACTTTATACAAATCATAACCAATCAATCCTGCCGCAAGGACAAAGATCATACCAATCATGATCCATAATACATTGTCTTCAGAGCCTGTTTTTGGCAACATAGGTACCATTGCAGCTTGTTTCACTTCTTTTACAGGTTGTGGTTCGTTTGGTTTTACTGGTTGCGGTGGTTTTGGTGCCTCCACAAATTGAACCGTTTGATCTTTGTTTGTTAGATCGACGTTATGTTTTGCGACTTCTTCAAACGTTTCTTTTTCATCTTCTGTTTTGGCTTGGAGCCATTCCGCAAAACTCAATCCTTTTCCTGCAAGGTTGCGACCGTCAACGATGAATTCAAACAAGAATTCCATCATTTCTTTATCAGCCATAAAGACTTTTTCCGCATGTGTTCCTTCAAATGGGGTGCCGTCTGGTGTTAAGTAGCCTTGAACAATCAGTTTGTAAATTTGACCGATTGCTAACCCATTAACTTGAACCCATTCGACAACCTTTTGATTTGGTAAAGCTAAGATCTCTTTTCCACCATTTGCATTGGTAGCTTTTGTCGTAATGGTTGGACTGACGATTTTGATGGTTTGGTCTTTGTCGGTAATATCTGCGTGAGAAGCCAATAATACGCCTTCTCTAAACAGATCTTCAAAAACTACGACTTCTTTGCTTCGCAACGCATGTGCGTCTAGGATAAAGTCTAGATTGACTGTACCATCAGTTGTTTCTGCCACAAACGTTAAGGTACTTGAGACTTCTTTTCCATCTACTAGCACTGGTTTTTCCGTTACTTTGTCCATTAGAACACCGTTGACTGTGTATGTTTTTCCAACGATCAAATCGTGGTATTTCACAGCGTCTGTAATGGTGACTTTCGTTAATGGATTAACCTCTTTCAAGCCAGTGGGTTTATGTGTAGCCGTTGTACGTACACTTGGGTTCGTTACTCGTACCGTTTGACCTTTGTCGTTGATGTCTTTATGGTTTGCTAGTTCTTCGTCATTTCTAAAAAGACTTTCAAACACGACCATTTCACGACCATTTAAACCTGTCAAATCAAAGGTAAATGGTACGATCACCGTTTCATTTTCTGCTTTGGCAATAAAGCCAACAGCACTTTCTACCGGTTGACCATGAACAAGTAAGGCTTCACCAGTTGCTTTATCCATTAAGATTCCTTTGACCAAGTAAGCTTTTCCTGGAAGGATCTCATTAATTTCAACGGTATCATTTAAGGTGAACAGCCCCGTTGGGTCTGCGATCGTCAACCCGTCTTCAAATACAGCTGTGGTATGAACCGTTGGATTGTTTACCCGAACACTTTGATTGTCATCATTGATATCCACATGTACCGCAACTTCAATGCCATCACGGAAAAGTTTTTCAAAGACAACGATTGTTTGACCTTTCAGAACACTAGCATTAACCACAAATTCAAGATCTTTTGTGCCATTGGCTTTGTCTGCAATAAAGGTCAAGATACTTGTGATTTCTTTGCCTTCTTGTAAAATTGGCGCATTCGTTGCCTTGTTCATCAATACACCTGAAATAGTGTATTCTTTGCCGACAAACAGGTTGGTATAAGAAACACTATCTTTAATGACGATAGTTTCTAATGGATCAACCACTTTTTCACCATCGGCTTTATTTGACGCTTGTGTTTCTAATTTTGGTGGAATCAAATAGTTACGTACAGAAACCAATAACGTTTCCCCATCATCTGGCGCATTTTGTCTGAATGTAATAGTGAATGCTTGTTTGCCTGTATTTGGTTGGAAACTTTCTAATGGTACATTTTCGGTAAAGTAATAGTTATTGGCAACCAGACCTTTTACTAAAATCTCACCATTTTGATCGGTGGTATATTTACCAATTGCTTGACCTTTTCCGTTATATAGCGTAAACGTCACACCGGCAAGTGGTGTTTTCTTCTTGTTCCATTCTTCATACTTGAACAATTTTACACTTTTCCGTGCTTGACGGTTCGCAAAATGGATCACTTTGATCGGTTCTGTATCATTGGTAATCGAGAACACTAATGGGTTTTGATTCAAAACGTAATTTACGGGTGCTTTGATTTCTTCCAAACGATAGCGCTCTTTTCCATAAGTAAGTGTACCGTTAGTTAGGAAAAAGCCTTTTTCATTGGTTTTAAAGATATCCGTTGTTTCTGTATCATTTGGAATCTCCATTGTGACATAACGATTGGCTAAAGTATCAAAAATCTTGAATTCTGTATTGGCAAGTGGAATCACTTTTCCTGTTTCTTGATCCACTTTCACCACTTTAAGACGTTGTTCAATTACTTTATCTTCTAAAACATAATGGAAAGTTTGCCCATTTTCAGAAATTGTGACTTCAAGTGGTTCAAATAGTTTATACCCTTCTTTTCCTTTGGTTTCAGAAAGAATGTAGGTATCAAAGACAACAGTATTTTTACCAAAAGTAGCGTAACCATCATTGTCTGTCACAACGGTTTTCACCACTTTGCCAGTTGTTTTTGACGTCAAAGAGATTTCAATGCCAGCTAATTTTGGTTTGTTATCTGGATTGGTTGAATCGACTAAATCTTTATTAGCAATTTTCACTAAATCAATGGTTCCTTTGATCACTTGATCTTTTGCGGTCGCATTGACAGTTTTTCCTGGTTCAACAACAATTTCAATTGTTTCATCAGAAAGTGCATAGCCTTTCGGCGCTTTGATTTCTTTTAAAACATATTTGCCAGGATCAAGATCTTTAATTTCTGCCTGTACTTTGCCGTTCATATTTTTCAAGGTAATTTCTTTGATCTTTTTCCCATCTGCTTGATACAAGCCATACACCGCATTTTCTAAAGAAGCTGCGCCTTGTGCTTTCACACCGGTTTCTGCATCTTCTTTAAAGACACGAATGTTTCCCTGTTTCAAAATAGTCAAATTGACAACAGAGTCACCAGGTTCAAAAGGATTCAATATACCAATTGTTTGGGCACCTGGACGACGATACGCTAATGGCGTACCCAATACTTCAATCTGATTGAAATGAATTTTTGCCTTTTCTGGTGCTTCTTTTGTGACTGTGATCCATGCTTCATTCCCATGAATAGATACATTGATCCCTTTTGGCTTTTGAATGCCTTTTACACGTTGTAGAAAGTCATTGCCACTTTTTACTTTTAACGTTTCGCCAATTTTTATCGTATGTGTTTGATTATGAAAAGTAGCTCTTACATCAAAATTATTAAGCAGACGTTGAATTTCTGCTTTTCGACGATCATAATCAACACGGATATTTTTGATTGGGATTTTTGTGCCCAAAGCTTCCCAAATCATAAATTGTGCCGCAATGTATTGTTCATCGGATTTGTCTTTATTTGTGACATATCCTAAATAAGAGATCAAGCTTGTTTTTTTCCGTACATTTGAATTTTTCAAATAGTTTTCCAAAGCAGTAGCTGTATAAACTTGACCTTCTGCGGCTGAGACACCAGGCTCAATACAAAACGCCACTTGTCCATTAATCTCAAAACGAACCATATAATTTAAAGTGAAGTTTGGATTGTTCGGACTAGAAGTAACACCAATATTTTCGCCCCAATCAATTTTCCGACCACCTAAAACAGCTGTATTGGTTGCACGGCGAACACGAACCGAACGATTGGTTGGTACTGTTACTAACAGTGTAGGTGTACCTGTTTTTGGAATGTCCTGCTCTTTTTTCTTTTGATCTTCAATACTAGCCGTAGATTCTTTGTTTAGTTTCGTTGGTTGATTTTGACTAGCTGCGGTTGAAGAGATTGTTTTTTCAACGTTTTCCTCATTTTTTCCTTCTTTGTCAGCAGTAGCCGCTGGTTGTTCCACTGTTTCTTCTATTCGTTGCTTTTCTTCCGCTTGTTTCTCAGAAGACTCTGGCTTCACAGAAGGCGTTGCTTCGGCAGCTTTTTCTCCTTCTGGAGTGGACGTTTCTGAAGCAGGGGTTGTAATTGAGGCAGTTTCTTCAACTGGTTGTGAAGTAACAGGACTATTCCCTGGGTGTTGTGTTTCCCCAATCGTCTGATCGAGAGTCGTTTTGGAATTAACCGTTGGCGCTTCTGTCACAGGGGCCTGTTCAACAGTGGCTTCACCAGCTGGGACCCCGGCTTCTGCTGGTTGGACTTCTGTCACTTCAGAAGCGACTTGGGCAATGGCTTCCACCGTAGGTTGTGTAGCCGTCGTTTCTTCTGCATGTGCTTGAGCAGTTCCCACCAAGAAACAGAATTGAGATAAGGCCACCAATGCGAGTGCTTTCAACCAATTCATTTTCGTTTTTGCATACACAAGAATTCCTCCTTTTCCTGAGAATTTTATATAATAAAACAAAACACCGTTACCAAAAGTGATAACGACGTGAACTGTCTCTTCTATTTTTATCTGGCGCTCTTATCTGAACACATTTCATCAATGATTTTACCCTCCCACTATAATTACAGAACAAAAAAAGAACCTGCTTCGTGGAAATCAACTGTCCATTTCCCAATTGGAATACCAGCTTTATTGGCAACTTCACCATCACCAAATATCATGCCATACCAATTACTACCTTCATCCTTAATTTCTTTCCAACCATATGACATAGCTTCATCTAACGAATCAAAAATCATGCCACTGTTGCCAATTGTTGCAGGATCTGGCTTAAGATCTTCTGGAATAGAAATATCAATCACACCATAATGATCCGATTCCCCAGTATTATTGTCATTACTAGCTACTGGTTTGGTTGTTCTACTGACTTATTTTGATACAACAAGTACGCTTATTCTTCTTTTACTTCTCCGTTTTCAATTTCCCATTCAAACCACTCCGCAAAGTCTTGCTTAAAACCATCTACTCGATACCTATTTTGTAAATAGGCATCTTCTGACGTCGTAGGATCTAAATAGGTAGGTTTATTCTCTGGACGAGCATAGACACCTACCCATGTTTCGTAATCTCCTTCAAAATAACTATCTACCAAATAGCCTTTTTTTCTAAGAATCTCCCGAACTTGATTTTTAATTATTGATACTTGTTCAAAACCATCACTCATTCTATCACCTCAAATAACTCTAGATTCTCATAAATATTCCCGACAATTTCAATCCTATCAATGATCTCTAACAAATCGCTACTTATGCTTCCCCATTCGTATAAGAATTTCCCTTCCGCAAAATAAATTTTCCATAAACTTCTTCATGATCGTCCCAACCAATATCACTCTCGACAAATTCCACGTTGTTCTTATCTTTTAGCTCAGTAAATGCCATAAGTTCAACATGTTTTCCAACCTCGAAACAATCACACCACCCATCAACCGTTACACGTGTGCCTTCAATACCTAAGAAACTTTGTCCTCGTGTATTAAACACTAAAACTTTCCGCATTTTTTGCTCATTAATTAATCACGCGCGAAATCTAGGAATCACAACTTGTTCGCTTCTTCTTTATAAAATAAAAAAACTCCAATAATCGGAAATTACTATCTTTTCCTCATTCCTTTTTTAAATCTTCATACTTCTTCTTATCTTTGTCCTAACCTAATAACACAAATTTTGAAGAAAAACTCAGTAAAACCTGATTCTTTTTTTATCTTCACAACAACCAACTTTTTCTTCAGATCCTTTTACTAGAACTTGTATACAAAAATTGTTGAATGCTGATACAATTTGCGGTTACTTGAAAAAACGATAGATGTAAAAAGATAAATAGAATCATTTTTTTATTCTATATCAGTCTATGATTCATTGCTTATCAATCACCCAACCCATTCGATGCCGTTTTTTTAAGAGAAATTTAAAAAAGACCGTACGAATCTCGCATTGTCCGATTACTTTTCTAGAAAAGATCCCCAATTCTGTATAAATAACCCTATCTTCTTGTTGGTTTCATTTTCTCATATAAGAATTCAGTCAATCTACCCACTATGACCATTACTACGTCCAACACAACCGACATATTAACCACGTAAGTATTCCCTCACAGATCTCCGAATTTCCATGGTATGGATTCCCATCCTGACGCTGCAGAGGACAACATATTTCATGTGGCTCTGTACCCTTTTGATTTGGAAAGACTACAAATCAATACTCATCTATAACTTATCAAGCGAACTTTCGCTAGGCTTCTAGTGATTACTAAATTGTTGGATAACATACCTAGCCCATTTTATCTAGCTGGTATTCATAACAGTTATTTCTTGTATTACTTCTTCCGCTTGTGTTGCCATTGAGCTTGTCAAAAAGTTACTTAGAAAAAAGCTGCCAGTAAAGCAACTTTCAACAAACCCTTTTTGTTTCTTATCATATCAAGAAACCTCCTTTTATAAATTTTTCTATAATAAAAAAACGTCGATAACTTAATAAGTATCGACGTAAACTATTTTTATATCCCGTAAATCAAAAATTCTAAAGAAAGATTTCCTATATAAGCATATTGGATAATTCGATTAGTATTGGGTATATCTCTACCATTCTCATACCTATCTATGGACCATTTTGAAATTGAAGGAGAAAAAAGCTTTCCAAACTCCTCCCTTTCTAGATAATAATCTTTCCTAATTTTCCTCATCCTTAATCCCATACTAAAAGAATTTATCTTGTTAAAATCGCTAACTCTTTCATCTTTTGGAAGTATATTCTTATAATCTTCTCCGTACATAAGGTAAGGAACAGTGACCTTACCAAGATAGGCAATATTCATTAGTTTTTCAATATCTGGAATATTAATACCTTTTTCCCATCTACTTATAACATTTTTGCCTGTATAGATGGTAAAGTTTTTACCAAATTTTTCAAGCGTCTCTTCCCGGTTCTTTCGGACTTCTCGTATTCTTTTTCCCATAACAATTTTATCGTCTTTTGATAAACTAAATATCTCACTATCACGATTACTCTCCTTCGAAATTTCTTTTTCATTACTTAATAGAAAAATATCGATTTTTTTTTGCATTTCTTTTGACGGATTTCTCTTTCTATTTAACACATAACTGAGTAATACTTCACTAATTCCTATATTATCAGCTAACTCTTTGTTAAGTAACTTATTCATATCTCTGTATGCAATTAGTTGACCGATGAGAATCTCAATCTTATCTTCCTCATCTTTTATTAGAGTTTCTATATTCAAAATCTTGCTTAGAGTATTATCTACGTCTTTAGGGATTTTTCTTGACCCTTTTTCATATTTAACTAAAGTACTTTGTGAAATACCTGCTAAATCAGCTAACTTTTTTTGAGATAGTTTTTTCTCTTTTCTTAGAGATTTAAGAACCCTTCCACTTGAATTATCAACCATGAAAAAAGCACCTCCTATGAGATGCTTTCATCATATACTGACAGCTAAAAATCTTCAAGAAAAAATATTCCAATTTTGTTAATTTTAGTATCGCCGTGATAACCAAATGACAGTTTAAAATCTTTTATACAGATAATCCTCAGTGTTGCATCTACTCAAAAAGGTTGATTTAATAGGTTTTTCGATTGATTATAAGTTATTTCACACTATCTTGCTCATCCATTTTCAGAACCGCCATAAAGGCTTCTTGAGGAACTTCCACGGACCCAATTTGTTTCATCCGTTTCTTCCCTTCTTTTTGTTTCTCTAACAATTTACGTTTACGAGAAACATCGCCACCATAGCATTTAGCCAGTACGTTTTTGCGTAAGGCTTTAATATCTGAACGAGCCACAATTTTTTGACCAATCGCCGCTTGAACTGGGACTTCAAACTGTTGACGTGGAATTAGTTTTTTCAATTTCTCAACAATCGCTTTCCCACGCTCAAATGCGAAATCTCGGTGAACAATAAAGCTTAACGCATCCACTTTTTCAGCATTTAATAGAATATCCATTTTTACTAGACGGCTGGTACGATAGCCAGCCATTTCGTAATCTAAGGATGCATAGCCTTTTGTACTTGATTTCAATTTATCGAAAAAGTCAAACACGATTTCAGATAACGGAATTTCATAAACTACGTTTACACGATAATCGTCTAAGTAATCCATTGTAATGAATTCGCCACGTTTACGTTGTGATAATTCCATTACTGCTCCTACATAATCGTTTGGCACCATGATTTGCGCTTTAACATAAGGTTCTTCCACAGATTCAATCGTTACTGGTTCTGGAAATTCAGCTGGGTTGTCAACAACAACGGTTGTTCCGTCAGTTTTATTAACGTGATAGATTACGGACGGTGCTGTTGTAATTAACTCTAAATTAAATTCTCGTTCCAAACGTTCCTGAACAACATCCATGTGCAGCAAACCTAAGAAACCACAACGGAAACCAAACCCTAAAGCTTGCGATGTTTCCGGTTCAAATTGTAACGCCGCATCATTTAATTGTAATTTTTCTAATGCTTCCCGTAAATCGTTGTAGCGCGACGTATCAATTGGATATAAGCCACAATAAACCATTGGATTCATTTTGCGATAGCCTGGTAGTGCTTCTGCTGCTGGATTGTCGGCCAAAGTCACTGTATCCCCGACCCGTGTATCTTGAACCGTTTTAATGCTAGCGGTGATATAGCCCACATCACCAACCATTAAATAATCACGAGCGATTGGTTTCGGTGAAAAAACGCCGACTTCTGTTACATCAAACGTTTTACCGTTACTCATCATTTGGATTTTATCCCCAGGACGAACGACACCGTCAATTACACGGATGTTTAAAACGACCCCCCGATAACTATCGTAAATAGAGTCAAAAATCAAAGCCTTTAAAGGAGCCTCAATATCGCCTGATGGAGCTGGTACATACTCCACCACTTGTTCTAAAATATCTTCAATCCCAATCCCTGCTTTTGCACTTGCTAAAACAGCTTCCGATGCATCAATTCCAATTACGTCTTCAATCTCTGTCCGAACACGCTCTGGATCAGCGGCGGGTAAATCAATTTTATTAATAACAGGTAAAATTTCTAAGTCATTATCCAATGCCAAATAGACATTTGCTAGCGTTTGCGCTTCAATTCCTTGCGCCGCATCAACAACTAGAACAGCCCCTTCACAAGCTGCCAAGCTACGAGAAACTTCGTAGGTGAAATCGACGTGCCCTGGTGTGTCAATCAAATGGAAAGTATAGGTTTCACCATCTTTGGCTGTATAGTTTAATTCAATTGCGTTTAATTTGATGGTAATGCCGCGTTCTCTCTCTAAATCCATTGAATCAAGTAATTGATCTTGCATTTCTCGACTGCTAACTGTATTTGTTTTTTCCAAAATCCGGTCGGCTAAAGTTGACTTCCCATGGTCAATGTGGGCAATGATCGAGAAATTACGAATTTTCTCTTGTCTTGCTTTCATTTCTTTATTGTTCATTTTTTGCCTCATTTCTTTTAAGAAAAGCTAGCTCCCTGCTAGCTTCATCAATCAATTGTTATATTTTAGTTGCCTTTTTTATCAAATTATCATGTTTAAAGGTCTAGGATAATCAGCACTTTTCATTATACCAATTTTTGAAGAAGATTTAAAGCACTTCCCTTTTATTCTTTTGGTTTCGAAAGGCTAACAGAGTTTCGAAAAATTTGGTATACTAAAAACAGTAAATTTATTGGAGATGGAAAAATGGATGAACAAGAATTTCGAAAGCAACTGACCTTAAAGCCTGTTGAGGAAGGACACATTGATCAATTTAATGAACTTCTTTCCTATGTTTTTCAAGTGACTGAAGCAGATATTGAAGAAAGTGGTTTTGAAAACAAACGCGCATTTATCAAATCAAAACAACCGATTTTAGAACTTTCAAAAGTATTTGGCTGGTTTCACGAAAATCAATTAATTTCACAAATTGCTATCTATCCATGCGAAGTCAATATCCATGGCGCTTTGTATAAAATGGGCGGCGTTACTGGTGTCGGTACCTATCCTGAATATGCCAACCACGGTTTAATGAAAGACTTGATTCAAACAGCATTAGAAGAAATGCGCCAAGATAAACAGTGGATTTCTTATCTTTTCCCTTACAACATTCCTTATTACCGACGTAAAGGTTGGGAAATCATGTCCGACAAGTTATCTTTTAAAATTCGGGATACGCAATTACCAAAAACCGTTCCTGTTCCAGGAATGATTGAACGGTTAGCTGTCGATCACCCAGATGTCTTTGATGTCTATGCGCGATTCGCTCGTCAAAATCACGGCGCACTCATTCGTAGTGCCTTCAACTGGGAAGAATATTGGCGTTTTGAAAACGAGGAAGAACGGACTGCTGCTGTCTATTATGGTGCCAATCAAGAACCTTTAGGAGTACTTTTTTATTGGGTGGCCGATGAGGTATTTCATATTAAGGAAATGTTTTACTTGAACCAAGAAGCCCGAAATGGCTTGTGGAATTTTATTACTGCGCATTTTTCGATGGTTTATTGGGTCAAGGGCGATATCTATAAAAACGAACCTTTAGCCTTTCTTTTAGAAGACAGCCAAATTAAAGAAAGCATTGAACCCTATTATATGGCGCGAATTGTTGATGTCAAAGCCTTTTTAGAAAATTTTCCTTTTGAAAGTACGGCTAAGCCCTTCCATTTTGTCGTTAAAGATCCTGTCGCTGAGTGGAATAATGGTATTTTTGGCTTAATTTGGGATGAAAATGATCAAGTAACCATTACGGATGAACCTTTAGGTACCGCCGTTCACTTAGATATTCAAACACTAACTTGTTTAGTCATGAATTACCGACGCCCTTCGTACTTACATCGAATTGAGCGTATTGATACAGATAAAGAAACTTTAAATTCTTTGGAACGGATTTTTCCTGACCAAGAAGCTTATTTCAGTGATTATTTCTAAACCCTTGGATTGGAGACAGACAAATGACAAAAATTTATTTTGCAGGACCTTTATTTTCGCAAGCTGACTTACGTTATAATGCCTATTTAGTCGAACAAATTCGACAATTGGATAAAACAATCGATCTTTATTTACCACAAGAAAATGCGGCGATTAACGACAAATCTGCTTATGCCGATAGTAAAATGATTGCCTTAGCAGATACAGAAAACGTCCTTGCTAGCGACTTATTGGTTGCTTTATTAGACGGTCCAACCATTGATGCGGGCGTAGCTTCCGAAATTGGTGTTGCTTATGCCAAAGGAATTCCGGTGGTTGCCCTTTACACAGACAGCCGCCAACAAGGTGCTGATAATCACCAAAAGCTTGATGCTTTGAACGAAGTCGCTGAAAATCAATTCCATTATTTAAACCTTTACACAGTTGGTTTGATTAAATTGAATGGTCGGGTTGTTTCTTCAGAAGAGGATTTGTTGGAAGAAATTAAGCAACGATTGTCATAATAAAAAAGAACGAGCGAATTCGCTCGTTCTTTTTTTATACTTCTTCTATTGGTTCATTTTCAAAAACTAATTGATTGTCTAATAGACTAATCGTGACTTTTGTTTTTGGCATTACTCGACCAGAAACAATTTCTTTTGCTAATGGTGTTTCGACTTCACGAGTAATGAAACGTTTTAACGGACGAGCTCCATAAGCTGGCTCATACCCATTTTCAGCAATCCATGTTTTAGCTTCATCAGTGATTTCCAACACAATTTCTTGTTGCTCTAAACGATGAGCAAGTTGTGCGGTCATTTTACCAATGATTCCTTTCACATTATCCAAGCTCAATGGTGTAAATAAAATAGTATCATCAATTCTGTTTAAGAACTCTGGTTTAAAGTGTCCTTTTAGAATATTCATGACTTGATTTTCAACTTCTTCTGGAATTGTTCCTTCAGGTGTCACACCTTCCAATAAAAGCTGAGAGCCGATGTTACTTGTCATAATTAAAACTGTATTTTTAAAATCAACGACCCGACCTTTAGAATCTGTCAAACGACCATCATCTAAAACTTGTAATAAGATATTAAAGACATCTGGGTGCGCTTTTTCAATTTCGTCTAATAAGACAATTGTATAAGGGTTTCGACGAACAGCTTCTGTTAACTGGCCACCTTCTTCATAACCAACATAGCCTGGAGGGGCACCAACCAAACGAGACACGGCATGTTTTTCCATGTATTCACTCATGTCAATCCGTACCATATGATCTTCAGAATCAAACAAATCTTCAGCTAAAGCTTTAGCAAGTTCTGTTTTACCAACACCAGTTGGTCCTAAGAAAAGGAACGAACCGAGTGGGCGATTTGGATCTTGTAAGCCTGCTCTTGAACGAATCACCGCATCACTAACAGCATCGACGGCTTCATCTTGACCAATCACACGTTTGTGTAATGTTTCATTCAGTTTCATTAATTTTTCTCGTTCGCCTTCAACTAATTTTGTCACAGGAATGCCGGTTAAACGACCGACCACTTGCGCAATTTCGTTTTCAGTAACCGATTCTTGTACCATTTTGACGTTATCTTTAGCGTTCTTTTCTTCCAATTTTTTCAATTCATGTTCTAATTGCGGAATTGTTCCATGACGCAAAACAGCAGCACGTTCTAAATCATAATTATTTTCAGCATCTTCTAATTCGTGTTTTGCTTTATCAATCTCTGCACGTTTATTGGAAACCGCATTAACTTCTTCTTTTTCCGTTTCCCATTGCATTTTCATTGAGTTGGCTTCTTCACGCAAATCTGCTAATTCTTCTTGCAAGTTGGCTAACCGTTTTTTACTTGCATCATCTGATTCTTTTTTCAAGGCCGCTTCTTCAATTTCTAGTTGCATTAACCGACGTGTTACTTGATCGAGCTCTGTTGGCATCGAATTCATTTCCACTCGAATCGTTGCGCTTGCTTCATCGACTAAGTCAATCGCTTTATCTGGTAAGAAACGATCAGTAATATAGCGATCGGATAAAGTAGCGGCAGCAACTAAAGCATTGTCATGAATATTCACGCCGTGGTGAATTTCAAATCGTTCTTTTAAGCCACGCAAAATAGAAATTGTATCTTCTACTGTTGGTTCTTTGACTAATACTTTTTGGAAACGACGTTCTAAGGCTTTATCTTTTTCCATATATTGGCGATATTCATCAAGCGTTGTGGCACCGATTAAATGCAATTCACCACGTGCTAGCATCGGTTTTAATAAATTCCCGGCGTCCATACTGCCTTCAGTTTTACCAGCTCCGACGATATTATGAATTTCATCAATGAATAAAATGATTTTGCCATCACTTTTTTTCACTTCTTTTAAAACAGCTTTTAACCGTTCTTCAAATTCGCCACGGAATTTTGCTCCCGCAATTAAGGCACCCATATCTAAAGAAAAAATGGTTTTATCTTTTAAGTTTTCGGGAACATCTTTACGAACGATTCGTTGTGCTAATCCTTCAACAATCGCTGTTTTACCAACACCTGGTTCACCAATTAAGACTGGATTATTTTTAGTTTTTCTTGATAAAATCCGAATAACGTCACGAATTTCTTCGTCACGACCAATGATTGGATCTTGTTTTCCTGCTTTTACTTGTTGTACTAAGTCAACACCGTATTTTTCTAGTGCTTTATATTGTTCTTCCTGGTTTTGAGAAGTCACACGATCTCCTCCTCTCATCTCTTCAATATTTTTTCTTAACTCTTTTTCCGTAATGCCTTGTTGCATTAAATATTTTGTTAAACGATAATTTTTCAATTTCATTAAAGCTAAAAGTACAATTTCGGTTGATAAAAATTCATCTTGGAATTCTTCTCGAAGTGAATCAGCTTCTTGCAATAAATGGAACAAATTTTGACTTAAATTTTGACCATATTGCACATTACCGCCCGCCACACTTGGATATTCATCTAACGCGTTATCTACTTCTCGTTCAAATGCGTCAACATCTAAACCAGCATCTGTGTAAAAATTACGTCCAAAATGGTTTGGTTGAAGAAAAATTTTCCATAAATGTGCGATATCAATTTCTTGATGTTGCCGTGTCACCGCAACTTTTTGAGCTTCAGCAATCGCCTCTTGTAGCGTGGTTGTCATTTTTTCAATATTCATAAACGATCCCTCCCGTTTATTGTTTTGTCTTTTTTATTTTAACATTCTTTACAATTATTATTATCCGACTTTTGATGGATTTCTTCAAAAGTTAAGGTATCTGTAAACCTTATAAATTTATTATACTCCGTTAGTCAGTAAAGGTCAATAAATAAATTGACCTTTTTTGACCTTTTTGATAAAAAAAACCTAAAACAACTAAATATCACTGTTTTAGGGCTTTTTTCGCAATAACACCTGGTTTGACCAACTCTTTATTGCTTTGATTTATTAAAAATAAAGTTTTAACGTAAGATACTTTTTATCGGCATGGCTAATCAAAATAGCCAAACTGGTTATTGCTAAAAATAATTCGTACTCATAACCACTAAAACCACTTGCCAAACCAAAAGAAAAAATAGCTCCGACTAAAACTGCTATGAATCCTACTGATACCAAAGGAATTAAAAAGCCAATAATCATAAATAACCCACCAATTAATTCAATTGCCGCTACACCATAAACGAAAAGACTTGGCAAACCAATACTAGCAAAAAACGCTAAAGTATCTTCCAATGACGTTACTTTCATCACTCCATGAATTAGCATCGTCACCCCTAGCCAAATTCTAATCACTTGAATGCCTCGCTGTTGTTTATCCATATTTCTCCTCCTTTGTTTGCATTAAATAGTTAATGTAACTATTTAAGTTACATTATAAAGGATAAATCGAAAAAAGTATAGAAAAAAAACAAACGTATTTAACAATACGTTTGTTTTTTAATGTTACTGTAAAACTTATATTTTTTCTTAATACAATTAACTTTCCTTTCAAGTGAAACATACTAAGATTAGACTACATCGTCCAATGACCAGGTTACTGTAGATTGATATACTTTTGATATTTCTCCTACATTTGCAGGCACAGTTAATTTTATCTCTTCAAAAGGAAAATATAGTTGCCAAGTTCCACTTCCTTGCGTTCCAGTTGCTGTTATTATTGATTGGGCTGTTGCACCCGATCGAAAAGCTTGAGAACCTAACGTCGGTCCATTGGTAAAACTATTAGTTACTGATTCCACAGCTGTATTAGCATATTGAACTTTTTGAAGTTGAGTGTTCGCAAAGTTCAAGGTAATCCCTTCTCCTTGTGGTAAAGATGTACCAGTACTATCTTTAAATTCAGATAAACTAACGTTTAATTTCCAACCTGTGCTGATTGGTCGATTATCTTCTAGACGTAACTTAAAACCAGCTTGTTGTAATTCGGGACTTCCTACATAGTTTGCTGAATTTAATCCGTAATTTTTTGCCATTGGCGAAATAGTTTGTTTGCCAAAATCAAACGTACTTGGTGTCCCCATCAATACGGGTCGTTGCCCACTCCATTTCGCATATAACGTTACAGTCCCATTGTTAGTAGCAGTTAATGTCGAAATTATTTGTTTATCCGTATATACAACTGCACTTGTCCGTGTCTTCGACCACCCAAGGAACGTATTACTCTCTTTTGTAAAGGTGTTGGCTGGTAATGGTTTGCCTGTTCCATAAATAAAGCTAGCGTTAGGCATGGTACCCGTTCCCCCATTCGCATCAAACTTTACGGTATACGCATTCCCCTTCCAAACAGCATAATAGGTCTTAGCTGAGGCATAATTAACAAGAGGGTTTGTTGTAATATTTGGGGTTGCGGCGTTGGCTGTTGCAGCCCAACCTTGGAAAGTGTAACCCGTCCTTGTTGGCTTCGCAACAGTACTTAAATTAATCACTGTACCAAAAGTATATGCTTTAGCTGCTGTACCACCCGAGCCCCCATTGGCATTAAAAGTCACATTCACTGAGATAGGTTTCCAAATAGCTTTCAGTGTTATTTTTGTAGTAGTTGAAGTAGACGTAAAGCTGATCGTTGCACCAGGTTGATATTTTTTGGTTGCCGTTGCAACATCTTGCCATTCTACAAAAGTATAACCACTAAGCGTTGGTTTTGTTGTTGGAATGACAATTTTTCCTGCATCATTCACATCTAACTGAATCGTTTGCGGAGAAGGTAGACCTTTCACACCACTTCCTGGCACGATAACATTTGGTAAATTTTGTTCATATGCTACTTGAGCAAACTCCGTACTAAAGGTAATTTTGTTACTGACTGCCGTTAAAGTTGCTCCCGCTTTGGCTTCTTTGGCAGAATATTGAAATTGGTTAATCGCTTTTTGATTTTCCGCTTCCGGCACTAAAAAGTTCATAATCGCATCTAATGTCTCACCTGGTTTGATTGTAGTGGCTCCAAAATCGACATAGATTGCTGTGATTAAAGCAGAGTTAGCGGGTTTGGTTGTTGTGAAACCTAAACTAGTTAATTTAGTGGCATTCCATGCTTGTAAATCATTGTTAGTATAACTAGGTAATTGCGAGACAGGCTTAGTTGTATAGTAAATTTTGGCTGTTCCACTATTATTGGTCAAATTTGTAAAACCGATACTTCCTGTTGAACCACGACCATCACTAGCAGAAGGTAATATGTTATATAATCGAACGCTTGTGAAATTGGTATTTCCTGAATTTTTAATCACTGTTTGCATTTGCGGTGTTCCTTTACTTTCCACCGCAAAAATATTACTACTAGACCAAGATTGCGTTGCTGATCCACGAGCGTTTGTTGCGCTATCCAGTTTTGAAGCGTCAACAACGGAGAAACCGGTGTTACTAGTAGCAGATGAATTCATTACGTAGCTATTTTCATTCGTGTTGTCTAAACCGATTTTCTTAGCCTCTGTAGCATCTAACTGAGTAGGTACACGATTAAAGAAATCCGTTGTCTTAGGGCTGCTATAAGCGACATAAGGAATCTGATAGCTTCCGGAAGCGGTTGAACTATCCACGACAAATTCTAAAGGAATCCTGAATATACTACTCTCTCTTGCTACTTTAGATTTATAAGCCGTGCTGGATGTCTTAAAACGATAATAATTGTAAGTTGTATCATTTATAGGTAACGTTTCAACAGTCACCGAAGCTGGATAGGTAACTTGATTACTCTCATCAATAAAATCTTTTTTCGTAGTAGCTTTTAATCGTAACTGTTTGGGCACTTTAATTGTAATAATGGGATTCTCCCAATCCCCTGAAGAAGTGTTTGTATAGTAGCTATTATTTTTCCCGATTATTTCATAGTTAATCGTGTCCCCAGGCAGTTTATTTTGACTATTGGCACTGGTCAAATTGGCAGAAACATTTAGCGACACGCCTTTATTATAATACGCTTTTTTATCGCTTAATTTAAACTCTGTGGGAGTACCAGTTGCATCTTGGTACTGCATGGTGGCTCCAAAGGTAATTGGATTCGACTTCTTAGAAAGCGCGGTTCCATCTGGCCACTTTCCATTAGGCCAACTTTTGATCTGATATCTGAATCCCATCCCATTACCTGGAGGTAGTGAATTGGCGGTTTTGCCATCGGTTCCCATGGGAATAATATTAATGGTGGCAATATACTCATTGGTTGCTAAAGTCGGCAAAGCGGGACTAAAGCTACTAGCCTTAGCTGGCGTACTACTCCAAACAGAACGACTCGTTCCAGTTACAGCATTTTTTATCTGAAACCAAGGTCGGTAATAGGCTGGTGCGTTCACTCCATCAGTAAAACAAAAAATATAGAAATTAGCAAAGTTTCCTTTAGCTGAACCTGCAGTTAATTCTTGTAATTTGTATGTTACCCCTTCAATTGCTTTAGCTCCAGTATTCTTAATAGTACTAGATCGATTAAATGAAGAATAGCCAAAAGCGTAAAAATATCCAGCTGTCGCTAAATTGTCTAAGTTATTAACTGTGTCAGTCGAACCTACAATAGTTGAATGGATACCATCTCCTGACAATTGAAAATCTGGTCTAGAACGCTTTATATAACTTTTCGTAGTTGTGAGAGTATTTATTTTCCCATTCATAAATTTTACCTTCATTCCAAAATTTATGGAAAAAGCACTACCTTCTGCATAAGTTTTATTCAAAGTAACCCTTGTATCAAGATAGACTAAATCAACAAGCGTTGCTGGGTTTTCTAAAACATTTGGTGAGAGAGTTACTAATTTCTGATAGTACCGAGTAAAACCTACTGGCACACTAGGATCTTGTGCATTTGTGACCCCTGTTTTTAATAATCGATTGGCTAAAGTTCCCTTTAATGTAGCTCCTGTTGGAATTTCAACATACACTTGATGATCATAACTAGGATCTAAATTCGCTCTAGCTAAATAATAAAACCGATAAGAATGTGCCAAAACAATATCACCATCAAAATAATTGTTGTTACTAGGAACTGCGTAACTAGAACTGATATATGCAGCAAGAGAACCCACATCAGCTTTTACGGTTTTATTCGCCGCTGAGCTTGCGATTTGTGTACCTGTATTATCAAATACCTTCGCTTGGAGATTATTCCACACGATTTGTCCAGATGGAATTTTGGCATTATAGACGTTATTAAATTTAAAACGTAAATTAATCGTCTCTAATGTTGTCTTGGTTTGTTTCAAACGAATAATCAACTTTTTATTGGTCGTGTCATTTACATACGACGCCACAATTGAATTAGCGCTAGGCGTACTAGGTGTTACCAACGAAAAAATGGGTGCTGTATTATCAAAGTTTTTAAAAACGGGGTCGCTTTTACTTGGATAAAAGCCATAAGGAAGCTCAATCGAAGTACCAATGAGTCCCGCTTGACTGATGGAAACTGGCATAGAAATCGTTAAGTAATCTGGTGCTGTTCCTGTCGTAGAGTCGGTATACGTGCGATAAGTGGCAGGAGCAGTCAAACCGACCGTAATCCCATTCGCTTTGGCGTCAATGTTTTTAGACTTATCGTCGGGGTTGCTTTTTTTATTTTCCTTCGTTTGCTTCTGCTCACTATGCTCCTGTGGCTTTTGAGGCTCTGGTATTGGTTCTTTAGCAACCGTCACTTCTAAATAATTAGCCAATTCTTTTTGATTTTTGTCTTTGACTGACAAGCTGAAAGTTCCTGCTTTTGTTGTCGTTAACAGCAAGTAGCTCTCCCCCAACTGAGCTAAGTCTCTTAAAACCAAGATGTGTTGTTCTTGATTATAGGAACTATGCTCCTTCAATTGTTGATTTTTTGGGGGATTATATTGAATTTCCTGAGGTAATTGTATTTCCGCCCAAGT
Organism: Enterococcus sp. S183_ASV_20; assembly: GCF_018919685.1. Classification (NCBI taxonomy): domain Bacteria; kingdom Bacillati; phylum Bacillota; class Bacilli; order Lactobacillales; family Enterococcaceae; genus Enterococcus; species Enterococcus sp. S183_ASV_20. Next base: position 16,024 of record NZ_JAHLRI010000009.1, on the reverse strand, counting down.
TACATTGCTAGTTATTTTTACATAAAAATCCGAGCCTGCACTCACTTGCCGTTCTGGTTCTTGTTGCGTCCAAGTAAAAGAAACAGTTTCTACTTTTTTCGTTGCTTCAGTAGCTTGTGTTTTTTCAGATGAAGAATCTGTTGTTTCTGTCGTTTTTTTTGGTGGCTCTGATAGCTTAGGTAATGACTCTTCAACAATTTGTTGCATTTCACTCGTTACTGTTGTCGGCTTAGACCCCTCAGCTAAGCCATTAATTGGTAAAATCATCGTGCCTAATAATATAACTATGACACAAATAAGAGAAATCATTTTCTTATTCATAACCAACACCTTCTTTTCCTTTTTATTCCTTTATTTTGTTCTACTCTTTCTAAAATAAAAATAAACGCTAATTGTAACAAGACACAATGCGCTAAGACCTATTAACAAAAGCGGTTGCCTTTTTGCTGAAGCTGTACTAGCCGACCATTGTTTTATTTGCGTTTGTGTGAGCGTAAAATCTTTTCGCCACTGCCATTCTTGATTACCAGCGCTGGCTTGACTATGGAAAGTATACGTTCCCGGTGAAAGGGCTACTTCATTCAAAGGTAGCTCCATAGCTAATAATGAATTAGGTGCCACTGTCACATCCGTTTGCACTTTTTTTAATAATTCTTTTGGCTGACCTTTTTTGGTTAACCAGTTGGTAATTGTCGCTCCTTTCATAACTTTTGGTTGTCGATTTTGGAATGTTGCTTGAACAACAGGTAGGCCACCGCTGATCGTTGTATCAACTTTTTTTAGTTTCAATTCTGCTCCTTCATCAAATGGCTGTTTATCTTCTGTCAGCATGATTGAAATAGTATAAGCATAGGTTGATGTAAATTGATTAGTTGTTAATGATTCATCCTCTAGTTGTTTGACAAATCGTAATGCACCTAATTTAACTCCCAAAAATGGCTCTTTAGGCGTTCTAATTTCATAATTTACTATTTTTTCTTCAAAGTTTTTTACAGTGACCGTAGCTTCCTTATTTTGCAAATGAACAATTTGTGTGATGGAATTCGTCAAACTAGAATCTAGTTTGGGGCTCGTCTGCGTATAATCAATCTGTCCATCCGTTCCGTTCACTGCATCATGAATACTTAAAGCGACAGTTACGGACTCTTTTTGCAAACTTCTGATTTTCACTTGAACAATCTGCTGACTACTTGGCTGAACACCTAAATAAAAATAAGTTTGATTCTTATCTAGCTGATTATCTGGTATCATACTTTCAACTGTGAAACCCGCTAGCGGCTTTGACTCAGGTTGTTGAGCTAAAGCAACTTCGAAATGCAAAAAGATTAAATAATAGCTAATTATAAAACAGAGATAACTAAACACTTTTATTCCATTCCCTGTCGTTTTGTTTGGAACTTGTGACAAATTCATTTCAACCACCTTTTTCTCCTTGCCTTAATAATTATCGTTAATGAATTCAGTATAGCCGAAGATACAAAAAAAATAATTTTAAATTTTTAAACCAATTAATTGAAAAATAACTTTTTCTTCCCCTGTAAAGGTTTAATAGTGCTTTTTGCCTATGAAAATGCTTAAATTTCATTATTTTATGAAAATAACTCCTTTAAAATTCAAAGTACAACTAGTAAAATAGCAAACAAACATCAAAAGGTAAGTGAATGTCACTTACCTTTTGATGTTTGTTTGCTAAAATTTAATGATTTTTTTACTATTTTCTACTGAATAATTTTCAATTATTTTTCTGAAAATAACTAAGAGAAAAGCGAGAAGAAGCACTCTTCTTCTCGCTTTCTTTTTATCCTAAACCAACACGTTCAAAAATCGTGTCAACATTTTTTAAATGATAATGGTAATCAAAGGCATCATCTAGCTCTTCTTTTGATAAGACAGATGTAATTTTTTCATCCGCATCTAGCAACGGACGGAACGCCGTTTGATGATCCCATGCGTAAGCTGTTTTTGGTTGGACCAGATCATACGCTTCTTCACGTGTCATGCCATGGTCAATCAATTTTAACAAGACACGTTGGCTATAAATTAGTCCATAGGTCGCATCCATGTTACGCTTCATATTTTCTGGGAAGACCGTTAAGTTTTTGACAATATTACCAAAACGATTCAACATGTAATTTAGTAAAATCGTCGTATCTGGAATAATAATCCGTTCAGCAGACGAGTGAGAAATATCTCGTTCATGCCATAAACTCACATTTTCAAAGGCAGTAATGACATGACCACGAATCACACGTGCCAAGCCAGTCATATTTTCAGAACCAATTGGATTCCGTTTATGCGGCATTGCCGAAGACCCTTTTTGTCCTTTTGCAAAAAATTCTTCTACTTCACGTGTTTCTGATTTTTGTAGACCACGAATTTCTGTTGCAAATTTTTCAATACTTGTCGCAATTAATGCCATGGCAGAAACATATTCTGCATGTAAATCACGTGGTAAAACTTGTGTCGAAATCTCTTGAGCACGGATCCCCAAATGTTCGCAAACATATTCTTCAACAAATGGTGAAATATTGGCAAAGGTACCTACGGCTCCACTGATTTTACCCGCTTCGACACCTTTGGCTGCATGTTCAAAACGTTCAATGTTGCGTTTCATTTCAGAATACCACAACGCTAATTTCAAACCAAATGTAGTAGGTTCTGCATGAACACCATGCGTTCTTCCCATCATGACCGTATGTTTATACTCTTTGGCTTTGGCTCCGACAATCTCCGTAAATGTTTGTAAATCTTTCCGTAAAATATCATTCGCCTGTTTCAATAGATAACCATAGGCAGTATCCACAACATCTGTGCTGGTTAACCCATAGTGCACCCATTTTCGCTCTTCACCAAGCGTTTCTGAAACGGCACGAGTAAAAGCGACAACATCATGACGTGTTTCTGCTTCAATTTCTAAAATACGTGCAACATCAAATGATGCATTTTCTCGGATTTTTTGTACATCTTCTTTAGGAATTTCGCCAAGTTCTGCCCAAGCTTCATCCGCCAAAATTTCAACTTCTAGCCATGCCTTGTAGCGGTTCTCATCTGTCCAAATTGCGCCCATTTCGGGTCTTGTATAACGATCAATCATTGTACCTTATCCCCTCTTTACTCCTCAATTTTTGAAAAATAATTACGACCAAATCTTTGTTTCTTTAATTTCTTCCAGTGTTTCATCGATTTCTTTGGTTAATATAGTAATATGCCCCATCGCTCGTTGCGCTTTTGCTTCACTGTGGCCATAATAGTGGAAATGCCAATCTGGATGTTCATTAATAATGTCCATCGTTTCATAGGCTTCATTTCCAAGCACATTGACCGTGACTGCTTCAGACAACAGTTGAATCGTTGGCATTGGCCAATTACATAAACCACGAATATGCGTATCATATTGGCTAAAAGAACAAGCATCTATTGAAAAATTCCCAGCATCTTCTGGACGAGGTAAAATTTTATTTACATAAATCCCGCCTGTTTCTGTATAAAACATTTCAATTGAAAGGGTGCCGACTAAACCAACTGCTTTAGCAATCACCTTAGCAATTCGTTGCAACTCACCACTGACTTCGTCATCAATTCGGGCTGGTGCAATCGTTTCATGTAGCTTACGCTCTTTTTTAATTGTTTCCACAACTGGAAATGTCGCAAATTCGCCACGACCATTACCAGAAATCAGAACAGATAATTCTTTTTCGTAAGGAATCCAAGCTTCCAAGACACAGGTTCCTTCTCTCAGAAGATTCATGGATGGCGCTAAGTCTGAAGTACTATGTAGTACATAACGACCTTCCCCTCGCGTATTCTTCAAGATACACGGATAACCAATGCCATCAATTGCTTCTTGAATATCAGTCGGACTAACAATCGTTGCATAAGGTGCAATCACAATATTATTATCTTCCAAGAAACTTTTTTCCATTAAGCGATCTTGCGTAATCGCTAAAATGTCTGTTCCTTGCGGTATATTCGCCAAATGTTGAATCGCTGTTAACGCATCAACATCTGCATGTTCAAATTCATACGTAATCACTTGGGCACGTTTTGCCAATTTCTCTAACGCTTCAGGATCATTATATGCTCCTAATAATTGCCAATCGGCAACTTGTGCAGCAGGACAATCAATTTGTGGATCTAGCACACCCACTCGAAACCCCATTTCTCTTGCACTAAGGGCCATCATTTTTGCTAAATGTCCGCCACCAATGATACCAATCACTTGACCAGGTAATAGTGGTTTATCCAAGTTCATCACAACTTTCCATCACAGTTTTATCCTTAAAATCCTTCTGCGGTTTCTCGTCGCAGTCTAGCCTTTAAGAGTGCTCTTTTTACATGATACAAGGAAAAAGGCTCAACTTCAAGTGCCAGCAGTGTTTCCATTAGGTTTTCTCATCAGAATTTATTAACATACTTTAGGATAAAACAGCGGTAACTTACTACTCGTCTCTTTGTAACCAAGCTTTTTTCTCTTTTTCTCTTCAAATTGATGAAAACATTAAATTTTTCTAAACGATGATGAGGTCAAAAAAGTATGAAAGAAAAGCCACCTGACCTTATCTATCATACTTTTTTGAAACTATTCGTTACTTTCTGAGGTTTCTTTTAAACCATTGAATAAAAGATTTAAAATAATTGCGGTAATGCTGCTCATGACAATTCCATTACCAGTAAACATGCTAACAGTTTCTGGTACTTTATTAAAGAGCGTCGGCATAATATTAAAGCCTAAACCAAAGCCAATCGAGATGGCAATAATTAATAAATTTTTGTCATTTGAGTAGTCAACTTTTGACAACATGCGCATTCCTTGGACAGCCACCATTCCAAACATAACCAGCATTCCGCCGCCTAAAACCGGCTCTGGGATAATTTGGGCCATCGCACCAATTTTTGGTAATAAGCCTAAAATAATTAAGAAAAAAGCAGAAAAATAAATTGGTCGACGTGTTTTGATCCCAGATAATTGAACTAACCCGACATTTTGAGAGAAACCTGTATAAGGAAACGTATTAAAAATCCCCCCTAAAATGACGGCTAAACCTTCTGCATGATACCCACGACGTAAATCATCTTCGCCAATTTTCTTCCCTGTAATATCTCCTAAGGCAAAATAAACACCTGTTGATTCAACCATACTAACAATTGAAATAATAATCATCAACACAATAGAAGAAAGATCAAACGTTGGTTTGCCAAAATAAAATGGCTGTGGAAAATGAAACCACGTAGCTTGACCAACAGGAGACAAATCCACTAATCCCAGAAACGCAGCTAAAATTGTGCCACCGACTAGGCCGATTAACACGGCAATTGACTTGATAAAGCCACGTCCCCAAACTTGCACAACAATGATTAAGGCAATTGTTACAAATGCGAGGAGCAAGTTTTTAGGATCACCAAAACTTTTGTCCGTTGCTAAGCCGCCACCCATTTTTTCAACAGCAACAGGAATTAAGGTCAAACCAATAACTGTAATGACTGTGCCGGTGACTAAAGGCGGAAATAGACGTTTAATTTTTGAGAAAAATCCTGCAATAAGAACGACAAAAATGCCCGAAGCAATAATTGAACCGTAAATTGCACCAACCCCTTTGTTCGTACCAATCATGATTAAAGGCGCAACTGCTTGAATGGCACAACCTAAAACGACTGGCAAGCCAATCCCAAAAAACTTATTCACCGTTAATTGTAAAAGTGTCGCAACGCCGCACATAAAAATATCGATTGAAATCAAATACGTCATTTGTTGCGAATCAAAATTCAAGCCGGTTCCGATTAATAAAGGTACGGCAACTGCTCCAGCATACATCGCTAATAAATGTTGCAATCCTAAAACGGCGGCTTTCCCATTTGGTGTTTCCGTCTGTTGTGGTGTATTCAATTGTTTTGTTTCCAAGATTATGCATCCTCCTCTAAAAACGTCACCGTTCCTTCACTTAATGAAGCAATACGTGCTAAAGAGACTACATTTAAGCCCATGTCTTCTAATAACTGACGACCATCTTGGAATGATTTTTCAATTACGATACCAATTCCTTCAACCTTTGCACCAGCCTGTTGGCATAATTCTACCAATCCTTTGGCAGCTTGTCCGTTAGCTAAAAAGTCATCAATAATCAACACTTTATCAGCATCAGATAAAAATTTTCTTGAAATGGAAATTTGACTTGTCACTTGTTTTGTAAATGAATAAACTGAAGCCGTTAAAAGCTCTTCATCCATGGTTAAACTTTTTGCCTTACGAGCGAAGATCATTGGCACGCCTAATTTTTGCGCTGCGTATAAGGCAGGAGCGATTCCTGATGCTTCAATTGTAATTACTTTGGTAATGCCTGCTTCTGCGAAAACCTCAGCAAAACGATTACCCATAGCCTCCATTAATTCTGGATCTACTTGGTGCGTAATAAAACTATCTACTTTTAAAACACCTTCACCTAATACACGGCCATCATTTTTAATACGTTCGACTAATTCCTTCACAATATGAACTCCTTTACTTATTTTTCGATAGATGCTTTGTTCTCATCCTGAGGAAAGGACGGTTCGTTAAAAACGAACGAAATAAAACAAAGTGCTATTTATATTCGTGTTCTAACAAAAGAAAAAAGCCCATTTTGCCAAAGCAAAAAAGGGCTATCCGCTCTTCTTCACTTATAGACCAGCATTTACGGTGCTGGGTAGAGACGGTCAACCGTATTTTGACCTTATACAAGCTTCTATGTTTCTCTAGGATAGTACAAAAATCTCTAACTTTCAATGGTTTAACAACTTTTTTTCATTAGAATTTTCAAATAATTGGTTCATTCTTCCATTGTTCCGTAAAAGCGAACATTAAATAGTCAAAAACGCTTTGGCAGTCTATCCTGCCAAAGCGTTTTTTTATTCTTCATCGGTTGCTTTTTCTTGTTCACGATATTTTTTCATTTTTTTGCTGAATAATTCACCGTTACTAGGGGGCGTATATGTAATAGCATTCGCTCCGGCGATAATGGTTTCATGAATACTCGATTCAGTTGGTCCTCCTGTTGCAATAATCGGTAATTCTGGATACTTGCCACGGAAATAGCGTACGGTGGCTGCAGTGTCTTTTCCTGCACTGATATTAATCATATCCACGCCAGCCGCAAGTTTTTCATCAATTGGCGTATGAATAGAAGTTACTGTGCTGATAATGGGAATATCGATTGCTTCATCCACCATTTTAATTGTTTCAATTGGTGTAGGACCATTCAAAACGACACCCATTGAACCTTGTGCTTCTGCAAATAAACTCATATAAGCAGAACGCATGCCTTGCGTTAAACCGCCGCCGACTCCTGAAAAGACAGGAATATCCGCTGCTTCAATAATGCCTTTTGTAATCGCTGGATGCGGTGTAAAAGGATATACAGCAATCACTGCCTGTGCATCCGTATTGCGGATAATCGCAATATCTGTCGTAAAAATAATTGATTTTATTTTACGGCCAAAAATTTTAATGCCACTGGCTTGCCGAATAATCTCTGGCATTTTTACAATATCTTGTTTCAGCGGCGTCATAATTTCTGGAATCCACTTTTCGCTCATTGTCATCGTTCCTCCATGCTTAACGGTCGTATTTATTTAAATTGTATTCTTCTATTACATGAATGATCTTATCAGCGTATGTAGGATCCGTTGCGTATCCAGCATCTTGAAGCGCTTGTGCAGCCTCTTTATAATTTTTGGCTAACAAGACTTTTTCATATAAATTTGGATCCCAATCGACCCCATCAACAAATAACTTAGTATGATCTCGCATGGATTCTTCCCAATTGTCATAAACTCGAAAATCACCCTGAATCGTAATCCAGACCTCATTGACATACTCTTTTGTTTCTAAATTGACTTTTGGTTGATTGCCATATGCTTTAATCCCAAAAAGATTGTTATATTTCGATGCTAATTGACTTTGTCCAAAATTTGATTCTAAAACTGCTTGCCCCATAATAATACTTGGTAATACCCCGTAAGATTCTTGTAATTCACGTGCATACGGTGTGATTTCAGCAACAAATTCTTCTTTTGAGATGTTTTCATTTTGGCGATTGACTGACTCGCTTTGTCCCTTATCTGAATCAGAAAGGACAGATAACGAAAAGACAAAGGCCAAACCGACGACAACTACGCCTAAGAATAACTTTGGCAAATTCAGCTGCTTTTTTCTTTTTTTCTGATAGTTGCTCACTTCATTAATTCCCCACTTCATCTTTTATTTTCCGATAAAATGTTTCACTATCTTTCACTTTCGTGATTGATTTCATTTGTTACTATAACCGAATAATTGTATCATTTTCACAGAAAATTATCAACTTTCATCACTGCTTACGCTCGTGATTTCAGTACTTGATTCAGTGGTAGCAGTTGAAGAAACTGTACTACTTTCAGAAATTTTAGTGGATGATTTCACTGTTGTTTCAGTTGATGTGTGAACAGATTCTTCAACTGGCTTTTTGCCAAAAAAGACAAAAATTACCGCACCAAACATAATAATCACAGATAAAATCCCAGCAATTGTGTATTTCAAAAGACCATCCTTCCTATTCGTTATTCACCTACGTAAGTATCCATCAGATTTTCATTGACCCAATCTAATAATTCAACTTTTGAACCTTCCAATTGTCGTTGAATCGTAGCTGGTAACCGGAATGTAATAATATCATCAAAACCCCATTCGCCATAGGCCAGCGTCACTTTCAAATCAATATAACCAGCAGCAATTTCTTGTTCCTGTTTATTGTTAGGAATCAATTCTACAACGCCCAAATCAGATTGTAACCATTTTTTGGCAATTGTTGTTTTTAACCGTTTATATTCCGAAACAGCTAGGTTACGTTTTTCCGGAAATAAGATGGTTTGGCGGAGTATTTTTTGAGTCAGCATCCACTCATAATCCGTAAATAAATTCTTAATTTTTTGCATGACTTCATTGTCCAAACCAAATTGGCCTTCTTTCCAAGCTTGCCAATCGGCTGCTTGAATTTGATAAGCGGAGTAAAAATTTTCTTCTGTTTGGTACTGTTCAATAATTGCGTCAACAATAATATCTACATAAACTTGATGCATAATCATTCGCCTCCATTTTCTATTTTACTGAAATTCTCTAAAAAAAGCATCTTTTTATCTCTGGATTTTATCATATTTACAAAATTGTCCTTGTTTTCTAATTTCTCTTGTTTACAGTATAATAAATAATGAAGAAGATTTGAAGAAATTGCATAGATTAGGAGGACTTCTTTTGACAAAAAAATTATATCAATGGGGCATCGTAGGATTAGGTGGAATTGCCCACGAATTTGCTTCAACGTTTAAACAAGAAACTAGCCAACTTGCAGCTGTTGCTTCACGGACATTGTCTAAAGCAGAACAATTTGCCGCTGATTATTCAATCCCTAAAGCCTATGGTTCTTATGAAGAATTGCTAGCAGATGAAACAATCGATGTTGTCTATATAGCAGTGCCAAATAAACAACATGCTGAACACATTTTAAAAGCGCTCCAGGCTGGAAAACATGTGTTGTGTGAAAAAGCTATTACGATGAACGCGGCAGAATTAAAACAAGCCTTGGCAGTTGCAGAAAAAAATGACCTTATTTTAGCAGAGGCCATGACTATTTTTAACATGCCACTATACGACGAATTACGTCGCTTGATGGATGCTGGCAAATTTGGTCAGTTAAAAATGATTCAAGCACCATTTGGAAGTTACAAAGAACCCGATCCTAAAAATCGCTTTTTTAATCCTGACTTAGCAGGCGGCGCATTGTTAGATATTGGTACTTATGCGGTTTCGTTTGCTCGTTGGTTTCTCAGCTCACAACCTGACGTTTTAGCTTCTAGCATGGTTCCCTTCTCTACTGGCGTTGATGAACAATCGGTGACATTGCTTCGGAATAAAGAAAATGAGTTGGCTACTATTTCATTAACATTCCAAGCAAAAATGCCAAAGCAAGGAATTGTTGCTTTTGAAGATGCCTATATTACCATTACAGATTATCCACGCGCAGATGAAGCGATTGTTCACTACAACGACGGTACGGTTGAGACCATCGTTTCTGGGTATTCAGCTGAAGCCATGAATTACGAAATCTACAATATGGTTGAAGCAATCAAAGGTACACAACCCAACCGCTCCTTATTTTTCACGACAGAAGTCATTGATATTTTGGACCAGATGCAAAAATTATGGCAGGCGTAAGGGAATCAAAAAACAGAAGGTAGTTTAACCTTCTGTTTTTTGTTTTACTGCTTAATTATTTTTACTAGTTTGAGATATATCCCTAACAGTATCATAAATACTGCACTAACTCTTAACTCTGTATTATACTCATAAAGCCAAGTAGCTTGTGAAAAGACAAGAAATACTAAAAAAATAATTGGTATACAAAATAATCTATTCTCTTTTTCTGTCAAAAAAATGATTGACAGTGATAATAAAAATAACGGAATAAACATAAATTGTAAAAATATGTTCGATAAGACAACTATGTAATTCTTAAATAAGACTGGATTGATCCAGATAATTGCAACAATAGTCAATACAAAATATCTAATGATACTTTCCGTCCTGATGGCATATAACAGTCCTAGGAAAGCCAACAGGCTACCAATTATATCTTCATAGGCAAATAGATGTGTACTGATCATCGCTTCTGTTCACCTCCTTTAATAATAAAAGCTTAATTCAGTTTTTCTCTTTCTTTCCTACTTCTTCTCAGTTAAGTTTTGTAACAATAAATAACAAAAATAGACCACTACGATCAACTGAATCATTAACCAACTAGGCGTTACTTCACTTAACACTGTTTCTCCATAACTACTCCCTAACAACGCAAAAGTCAAAACCAAAAGTGCCTCTGGAATAAATGAGCGTGTTTTTTTGTAGAAACTTTCGATTAAAAGAACCACACCTGTCATTATAAAAAATAACGGTATAACCAAAATGTCATATATCATATAAAAAAATCCACTATCATTTATAGAATAGCTAATTAGTTTAAATATGAATAAATTTTTCCATGTTACAGCTAAAATAATCCATAAAACGTATTTCATTGTATAGCGATCAGAGACAAATAAAATTACCGAAAGCAGAAAAATAAATAAAAAACCAAAGAAAACCATCTTTTTTACTCCCTTAACATTACTAATTGGTGAATATCAATTTAAGCTTTATCGCATCAAATAAAACTGGAAGTTCAAGCTAAACGCTTAAACTTCCAGTTTCCATTTTTCTCTATGGATAAATACGGTTTAACATACGTGGGAACGGAATCGCTTCACGAATATGTTCATTACCAGTAATGAACGTAACAGCACGTTCTAAACCTAATCCGAAGCCAGAATGTGGCACAGAACCGTATTTACGTAAATCTAAATACCAGCTGTATTCTTCTTCAGATAAGCCAAACTCAGCTACTTTTTCTTTCAAATAATCATAATCAGTTGCACGCTCTGAACCACCGATAATTTCACCATAACCTTCTGGTGCAATTAAATCGGCACAAATTACAACATCTTCACGTGTTGGATGTGGTTTCATATAGAAGGCTTTAATTGCTTTTGGATAATTTAAAATGAATGTTGGAACGCCATAGTAATTTGAAATAAAGGTTTCATGTGGGCTACCAAAGTCTTCGCCCCATTCAATGTGATCATAATCATTGTTTGCTTCTTCTTTTTGTAATAACTCAATCGCATCATCGTAAGTAATACGTTTGAATGGTTCCGAAACATATTTTTCCAGTAAAGCTGTATCACGTTCTAAAACATCCAATGGATATTGTTGATTTTTCAATACTGATTTAATTAAATGTTTTACGTAGGCTTCTTGAATATCTAGTGATTCTTCATGAGTTGTGTATGCCATTTCTGGTTCAATCATCCAGAATTCCGTTAAGTGACGACGAGTTTTGGATTTTTCCGCACGGAAGGTTGGTCCAAAAGTAAAGACTTTTCCAAATGCCATCGCACCAGCTTCTGCATATAATTGACCTGTTTGTGATAAGAATGCTGGTTGTCCGAAGTAATCTGTTTCAAATAATTCTGTTGTGCCTTCTGGTGCTGAGCCTGTTAAAATTGGGCTATCAATTTTAATGAATCCTTGTTCGTTAAAGAACTCGTAAGTAGCACGAATAATTTCGTTACGAACTAACATGATTGCATGTTGTTTGCTTGAACGTAACCATAAATGACGATGATCCATTAAGAAATCTGTGCCGTGTTCTTTCGGCGTAATTGGGTAATCTTCTGAAGCGCCAACGACTTCTAAATCAGTGATATCCATTTCATAGCCGAATTTAGAACGGCTATCTTCTTTGATAACACCAGTAACCATGACTGCTGTTTCTTGTGATAAATGTTTAATTTCTTGGAATTTTTCTGTACCAGCTTCTTCACCAAAGACTTCAATGAAGTTTGGTTTGAACACGACACCTTGGAAAAAGGCTGTCCCGTCACGTAATTGTAAAAAGGCAATTTTTCCGCTTGAGCGTTTGTTAGCAATCCAAGCGCCAATTTTTACTGTTTCTCCAACATGTTTGTTTGAATCAATAATTTGAATTTGTTCCACGTTTGTCTCTCCGTTCATTTCTTAGTTTATTCTTTTAGGCGTTGTGCTGAATTCGTTTCTTTTCTATAAAGTCATTCATTCGCTCAATCGCTTTTTCTAACGTCATTAAATCTGTCGCATAGCTCATCCGCACATGTTCTGGTGCACCAAAGCCCTCTCCCGTTACCAGAGCAACATGCGCTTCTTGTAATAAATCTTCCACCCAGTTAGTCACGTTATCATACCCACAAATTTCTAACGTTTTTTTGACATTCGGGAATAGATAAAAGGCGCCTTCAGGTTTTATTAGCGAAACGCCTGGCAAAGCTGCTACTTTTGGATAGATATGATTTAGGCGTTTTTCAAAGGCCTGACGCATGTCTTCAACTGTCGACTGTTCACCTGTTAAAGCCTCAATTGCCGCATATTGGCTAACTGCGACTGGATTACTGGTGGATTGTGAAGCGAGTTGTGTCATTGCTTGAATAATTTTTTCATCCCCGACTGCAAAACCAATGCGCCAGCCTGTCATTGCATATGTTTTGGAAACGCCATTAATAATGATTGTCTGTTGACGAATTGCTTCTGAGATGGTTGCAATTGGTGTGAACCGATGTCCATTGTACACCAAACGACCATAAATATCATCTGCAATAATGAGGATATCATGAGCAACTGCCCATTCACCAATTTGGCGTAATTCTTCTTCCGTATAAATAACACCAGTTGGGTTAGATGGTGAATTTAAAATGATTGCTTTTGTTTTGTCCGTTCGTACAGCTTCTAATTGTGCGACTGACACTTTAAATGATTGCTCTTGCGTGCTTGATACAAATACTGGCTTGCCTTCTGCTAACTTGACTTGTTCACCATAACTTACCCAATAAGGGACAGGGATAATCACTTCGTCCCCAACGTTCAAAATGGCTTGAAATAATAGATACAACGCATATTTGGCACCATCTGTCACAATAACTTGCTTGGGTTGATAACAAAGTTGATATTCTCGTTCCACATAAGAAACAATCGCTTGCTTTAATTCAGGAATACCGCCAGAAGGTGTGTAATAACTTGCTCTTCCATCCTCAATTGAAGCAATTGCTGCTTTTTGAATATTTTTCGGGGTTACAAAATCTGGTTCCCCAACCGTTAAGCTTAAAACATCTACACCTTTTGCTTTTAATGCTTTCGCTTTGGCGGCAGCTGCTAATGTAACAGAAGGAGTCAATTGCTGTGCTCGATTTGATACGTTCATACACCTTTCACTCCCACTTTCATCAAAACCTATCTAAATTAAATATCTTTGACAACGTTGATCTCTTCGCCTTTATCAAAGCTCATCAGATAATATGTTAGTACTCCTTGATCATTTTCGGTGACCACTTCCCATGCAGGGCGCTTATCATAAAGCCCTAACGTAGCTTTCATCACCGATTCATCGGGATGGGCTTTAGCAACAATGTCTGTTATTTGTTGTTCAGTTTGACCATCTTTTTGATTTAAGACCGTGACTTTTTCTCCCGATTTAGGGACAATCACGACAATCTCTGTGCCTTTATCATTTTTGCCGGTTAAAGTAAAATACGTATTTTTGCGTGTAAACCAGTAAAATTTATCAACTGTTTCTAAATTAGCAGAAGTTTTGGCAATTGCGGTTGCTTCTTTTTTGGCTTGAGCCATTGGTTGATTGGTTCGTACAAAAAAGATAATTATTGTTACAAGAATTGCTAAAAGGATTGCCAATAGGGTTAAAAGGACAGTAATCCGTTTCTTCTCTTTCTTTTCTTCTAATTCCTCCAAAAATCCTTCCATCCTCTCTAAACTTACTGGGTCTTATTATAGCAGAAAAATAGCGGCCTTTCACAAATATGACCTAAAAATAATCGATTATTTGTTTAAAAATCCCTTTAATTCTTCTAAAATTTCAGGCATGGGCGCTTCTTTTACTGAAAGTCCCTTGGGAAACGCTTTGATTAATCGTTTGCCATATTTTGCAGTGACTAAACGACGATCCAGAATCAACAATGCCCCTCTATCTTCTTCAGAACGGATTAAACGGCCCAGTGCTTGTCGCAAACGTAATGCTGCTTTCGGTACCGCTTCTTGAGCAAATGGTTGTATCCCTTCTGCTTCTAAATACGCATATTTTGCTTGCACAAGTGGTCGTTTCGGGTTTTCAAAAGGTAAACGCGTGACTATCAATAACTGTAAAGCTGTTCCTGGTAAGTCCACACCTTCCCAAAAGCTATCGGCTCCTAGCAAGACATTCGGTTTTCCATTAGAAAACCGTTTAAGAATTTTTTCACGACTGCCGCTAATCCCTTGGGCGAGGACCTCTTGTCCTTTTTCCAATAATCTCGGCTGGACTTGATGATACACGGTGGACAATAATTCATGCGAAGTAAAAAGAACCAACATCGAACGTTCCTCTTGCGCCATCAATTTTTCAATGGTATCTGAAATGTATTGACCCATTTCATAGGAAGAGGCATTTTGAATGGCTACTGCTTCTTCCGGTACATAGACTCGCGCATTTTCTGCATAGTTATATGGCGTTGGCAGGGTTTTGAACGTCACCTCTGTTAAACCTAACCGTTGCGGTAAATACTTTTTATTGTTGCCAAACTTCAATGTGCCGCTTGTATAAATAATTCGTTCATACCGCGGATACCACTTTGTTTCAGGAAGCAAACTAGCTTCTAAGTCATGAATTTCAATCAAGCCATGGTCTTCATTTTGTGGTAAATATTCTTTTACCCAACGTGGACGCCAATCATCAAGATAAATGGTAAAACAGTGGTGAATACGTTCAATTTCATCAAAAAATTGAAACAAGCGAACAAAAACGATGCGATCAGCCAAACTAAAGGTTTCCAACTGACTCATAATTGTTTGCTGTAATTTACTTTGAATAGTTAACAACTCCTGCAGTAAAAGCTGGAGCGTTTGACTATGTTTTTCTCCCGCAGCAGATAAATAATCAATACGTTCTTTGGTTAAAAGCAACTCCTGATGGTCTATTCGCTTCTGTGTTTTACTAAATAAACGATGCAATTCAAAAAGAAAATCTTGCCATTCATCCACAAAATCCAGTAAACCTTGCCGATAAATTTTTACAAGCCGCTGCTCTTCAGAAAACTGTTGAAAAATTTGCTGTAAAGCAACAAAAAGTTGTTCTTTTTCAATAAAATGTGTGACTTGTTTTTTTAGTATCACACTGTTCACTCGTTCGCTCGCCATCCGACTAGCGATGTCTGGTAAATGATGTGCTTCATCAATAATTAGCCACGGACTTTCAGGTAATAACGGTTGTTTTCTTAGCGACTCTTGCGCCAAAAATGCATGATTAACAATCAACACGTTACTTTGAGCGACTTTTTTATACAGATGTCTTAAAAAGTCAACTTCATAAAGTTCATCTTTTTTTGAAAGAAAATCCAATCCGCGATGTGT
>NZ_JAHLRI010000099.1:0-5585 GCF_018919685.1 Enterococcus sp. S183_ASV_20 | reverse complement strand
AAGGCTGAAAGGATTGCTAAGGGTTATTCGCAAGAAGAATTAGCAAAAAAATTAGGTTGGACCAGAAGTATGTATACAAAACGTGAAAATGGTGCAGTTTCATTGGGAGTTGATGAACTAGCAAAAATAGCAACAGCATTAGAAATGCCAGAATCTAGAATATCTATTTTTTTTAATCGTTGAGTTCCCGAATGTCAACAAAGGAGGAGGGAAGTGTGATATGAATCAAAAGTCGTCAGAAAAAGTAGATATCGATTTATTGGCACAAGCTTTTGCTGATGTTTTAACGCGACGTACTGGCATACAACATGTTTGTAAAATAAAAAGTAAAAGTGAATCTAAGAAAAGTGAAGGTAACAATTATCAGAAAGAAGCTAACTAAAACTTGTAAATATGGGGAATGCAACAAATACAAACAAAATAACTAAGGAGGCAGAACATGAATAAAAATAATGTAAAGCAAGACTTAACCACTCAAGAAATTGCAAAATTGATTATGGAAATCAAACTTGGAATTTTACAACAATTAGAAAAAGCGCTTGACCAGGCTATAAAAGAGAAAAACTCCACAATGGTTGCAGCCATTGCAGAGATTTTGAAAAGTTATTGATTTTCATTTGTTAAATTTTCAGGCAATTCGTTATTTGTAATAGTCTTGAAAAAGTCTAGATAGGCTTGAGCAACTTCTTTAGTTGTAACAGGATTACCTTTCACAGAAGTTCGGCCAATTTCATTTGATATTTCAGAATTATGTGCTAACCATGCGACTACAAGGTCAACAGCTAATTCGTTTTTTCTTTTATTAGTCTGTTCCAATATTTTCACCACCTTATGAATTATTTCAGCAGACCATTTGCTGATAAGAAAATTATACCAGAAAGGAAATAAACAAATGAGTGAATTAAAACCATACTATGCAGAAATGTCTAAAGAAGAGTTAATCAAAATAATTGAGCATCAACATCAGGAACTTCTAATTATTGATGCGATAAAAAATGAATACAAAAAGCATTTAGAGCAAGTGATTGTTTATCATTCAGTAGAAAATTATCGTGATACAGTCCGAAAAAATAGAGAAGTAGCTGTAACTACTCCTCAAAAAAACTAACCGTGATGACAAGGTTTACAACAATAATAACAACCATCGAACTTAAACCCTCTGCCAGCGTTGGCTTCTTCAAGCGACTGAATAGCTGCATGGCAAGAAGAATATTCGCCCACTACCAATTGTCGTTCTGTAGATGGTAGGTATTTACATGTTGAAACATGCACTTCGTGTAACCCCTTATCGTCTGCTTGTTTGTTACAAATATAAGTAAACATAATATTTTTCACCTCGCTTTCAAAATAATTATACCAGAAAGGAAGTAAACCAAATGACAAATTTAGTAATTATGAAAAACCAGCAAGCAGTAACAAGTAGTTTACAAGTTGCAGAAACTTTCGGAAAAGAACACAAAGTTGTTCTAAAAGCCATTGATGAATTAAAAGAGGGGGTGGCACAAAATTATGCCGACCTATTTTACGAAGATACCTACATTCATCCACAAAACAAACAATCTTATCGCCAAGTTATTATGAATCGCGACGGCTTCACTTTGTTAGCAATGGGGTTCACTGGTCAAAAAGCTTTGCAATTTAAATTGAAATATATTGAAGCTTTTAATCAAATGGAAAAAGAAATTCAACAGCCTAAACTTCCAACCTCGCAAAGACAATTGGCGATGCTTGCTTTATCAGCAAATGAAGAAACAAATGAGCGTGTAGATGTAATTGAAAAAGAAGTAGCCGACTTAAAAGACAATCAAAAAATCGGTGCAGATGATTATGGCTACTTATCACGTCGAGTTCATCAACGAGTAGCAGAAGTAGCAAGAGGATTTGGAAAAATCACAAAGGAACAGCGTGGCAAGCTATACAAAGATATTAATTCAGGTATTAAGCAAATCACAGGCGTGGGGACCCGATCACAATTAAGAGAAAAACATTATCCAATGGTAATTGAATATATCAATGACTGGGAGCCGTCCACAGCCACAAAAACAGTTGTAAGACAAATGAGTTTTGACTTAAACGACATAGCGTAGGGAGAACATTATGGCTTATACAACTGAACAAGAGGCTTGGATACTCAACCAAATCAAAAAAGAGCGGAAACAGCTACAAGATGATAGAGCAGCGCTTAGACAATCAGAACAACTGACCGAAGGAAAAGCATATCAAATTGAAAAAGAACTCGAATTTTTAAGATACTTAGAGATTCAAAATAGAATGCATATTTAAGGAGAAATGAAATGAGAAAAATTTATAACTTAAGAAGAATTGCAGTATTGCTAATCGTATTCGGACTAGGACTGCTAGTAGGCGGAGATTTTAATCCGATTATCCAAAATGTATATATCGGCTTATTCATCATTTGGACACTGTTTTATGATCTGGCACTTGAAGATAGAGAGGTAAATAAATGACAAGGAAAGAAAAACTACAGCAAACGAAAAAACTTGCTGATTTATGGTACCAGCAACAAAAAAATAAAATATACATTGCACAACAAAAAGAGCGCAGAGGTGTTGTATGACGACAAAAAAGCGACTTAAGCCGGCAAGCAATAAGTCGCATACAAAAATATACTAAGAAAATTATATCACAGAAACGAGGTCTTGTGAATGAATCGTAGTGAAGCAGATGCGCTAGATCAATTTTTAACAGAGCCGTCAGAAGAATTACAGAAAATCGAACCAGAATGGGAATATGACGAGGAGGAAGATAGCCGTGGCAACACTTTATGAACTTAGCAACGATTATTTAAAAGTTTTGTCATTAGCTGAAGAGCTTGATGATGGAACATTAAAAGATACGTTAGATAGTATTAGCGATTCAATCGATTTAAAAGTAGAAAACACAGCAAAAGTAGTTAAAGAACTTGAGAGCAACATATCTATTGTTGAAAAAGAAATCAAACGGCTACAGTCACGAAAAACAACGCTTTCTAACAATGTAAAGAACCTAAAAGGATATCTGCAAGATGAAATGGAAAAGGTCGGCAAAACGAAAATCAAGGGCGAATTATTCAATGTAGGAATTCAAAACAATCCAGTTTCTGTGAATATTATAGACGAAAAATTAATTCCTATTGGCTTTTTAATTCCTCAACCTCCCAAAGTTGATAAAACAGCTTTGAAAGAAGAACTGAAACATGGGGAAATCAAAGGTGCAGAATTAGTTCAAACTAAGAGTTTGAGAATTAGATAGGAGGTTTCAATATGGAAATAAAAAAGGCTAAACGCGAAAAAATAAAAGTTCCTATCATGATAACTGGCGCAAGTGGTAGTGGAAAAACAGTAAGTGCGTTGTTTATTGCTAAAGGAATTATTGAAAAAATGCATTCAGACTTATCAGAACAAGAACAATGGGAAAAAATAGGTGTCATTGACACTGAGCACAAACGATCGTTGTTATATGCTGATTCAACTATTGGGAATGTCGACATAGGGGAATTTTTGCATATTGATTTTGAAGCACCATTTACTGTACAGCGATATATACAGGCTTTTAATTTATTCAAACAAGCTGGGGTTGAAGTGGTTATAGTCGATTCTCTAACGCATGCTTGGAGTGGTGAAGGTGGCATTTTAGAACAAGTAGAAAACCATCAGAGAGGCAACTCTAAAAATCAAATGTTGGCTTGGAATAAAGTAAAACCATTAGAGAAAGAATTTCTTAAGTTAGTAACAGGAAATTCAATGTATGTGATTGGAACGTCTAGAAGTAAGCAAGCCTACGACATGGAAAAAAATGAACAAGGTAAAACACAAGTAGTAAAACTAGGGTTGAAACCTGATCAAAAAGATAGTTTGGAATATGAATTTGCTATCGCTTTACGTATTGATCAGGACCACATAGCGGAAGCTACAAAAGATAACTCAAATATGTTTAATATGCCTTTTAAAATAACAAAAGAAGTAGGCGAAAAAATATATGAATGGAGTAGCGAAGGAATAGATTTAGAAAAATTAAAAGATGAATTAATTAGTAGTATTACAGAACTTGCTACACAATCTGAAAATCATGAAAATATGTTTAAAGAGTTGCACAGCAAGATTAACAACGTACCTTTAAAAAACGTAAAAACTAAAGTTCTTGAGCGTATGAAAGAAATGTTAGAAAAGATTGAAGTTCCTACTGTGGAACAACAAAGTGAAAACGAACTCGATGAAGAACAAACAGAATTATTTGACGAGGCAAATCCTCCTATTGCAAATGATTTTGAAAAGAAGTGATTGAATGATTGGGAAAATCATAAAACATAAAGGGAATATGTTGGCCATCGAATTTGAGGATGAAATAAATTCAAATTTTCTCGAACTTCTGGCTAATAACGATGATAATTTAGCGAAAGTTGAATTCTTAGATAATCGACAGATGTCTCAAAAACAGAATGCACTTTCTCACGTTCTAATAGCCGATGTGGCACGTTGGAGCTATGACGAACCTAAATGGATTGAAAGTGTCTTGAAATACTACTACGAGGCTAAGAGTGGTGTTTATTTTGAACATAGTCGAGCTACCAAGAATGAAGCGACGGAGTGGATCGGTTTCTTGATTGAGTTCATTTTGAAAAACGATATACCACTGGAAAAAAGATACCAATATTTGCTTGAAAATAACAAATGGTTTTATTACTGTCTGAAATATCGTAAGTGCTGTATTTGCGGTAAGCATGCTGACGTTTGCCATATTGAAGTTGTTGGTATGGGGCGTAATCGTAAAAAGATTAATCATGAGACATTCACATTTTATGCAGGATGTCGTCAGCACCATCAAGAGGAGCACCAAATAGGTACTAAGAACTTTTTGAATAAGTATCAAATTAAACCAGTGAAATTGAATACGGATGAACGTAAAAAATTAAACATAGGGGGATAACAAATGGAGAGAGCGTTTAAAGGTATTTGGATCCCTAAAAACGTTTGGCTTGATGATGAATTAAGCTGGATAGAAAAATTTTTGATAGTTGAGATTGATAGTTTAGACAATGAAAATGGCTGTTTTGCTAGCAATGAATACTTTTCAAATTTCTTTGGTCTTAGTAAAGATAGGGTTTCTAAACTTATATCTGGATTAAAAGAAAAAGGCTACATTGACGTAAGCTATCAGTACAAATCAGGGACAAAATCAATAGAGAGACGTGTAGTTAAAACTACCGATAGGTATAGGCGAAAACAACTAGAGGGTATAGGTAAAAATAACTATAGGGGTATAGGCGAAAACGCCAAAGATAATAATACATTACTTAATAATACAGAGAATAATACAAAGAATAAAAAGAATAGTGTTGAGCCGAGCTCAACTATGCCTGAATTATTCGAAAAAGTTTGGAAAACTTATCCAAAGAAAACCAACAAGAAAAAAGCTAGAGAACAATTTTTAAAGAAGTTCAAGACGGAAGAAGATTTAGAGTCGTTTAAAAAAGGATATAAAGACTATCTTGCGTATATTAAATTAAATGATTGGTACCATCCACAAGAATTATTTCGTTGGATCCGTGATGATCGTTATAACGATGAATATGATTTATCTCAAAC
>NZ_JAHLRI010000098.1:0-5591 GCF_018919685.1 Enterococcus sp. S183_ASV_20 | reverse complement strand
CTAGTAGGTATTTCATACCTACTAGAAAACAAAGTCAAGGGCGTTCCGGTCAAAAATCCCTTTTCTGATGTCAGAACAGTGTCACGCGACCTTTTTCGTTTTCAGGCCGTTCATTTTGCAGTGTGTAACGTGCTGCTCACTGTTTGCTACAGTACCACAGCCAGTCGAAAAAACAAGGGTATATAAACGAGCAAGCTCGCCCTTGTTTTTTCTTTATGTCTATGGTCCTTCCACGGCACAGCGAGCGACACGAACACACTGGCGAAAATGAACAACCTAAACAAAAACGAAAAAGGGGGTAGACTACACCGTTTGACGAAAAGGAATTTTTGACCGTCCAGCTTCACTTCCTCAAACGCCTAACAAAAATGGTCGTTCAAAACCCAAAAACCTGAAAGGAGGTGGTTAAAATGAATGAGCCACAATTAAAACTTGACCTAGAAAAGGCACAACTTGAATACCAAAAATTAAGCCAAGCAATCAATGAAAATGATACTGTCACGTTGTTATTAAATTATGGTTGTTTAAAAAATGCCAATGACCGTTTAAACCAACTATCATTTTTGTTGAACCATATTGAATGGAAGGACGTGTAAGAATGGCAGAAAAAAAGAAAAAATACTGTGTGACAATTGTTGAAACCTTAGAGGTAGTTGTTTCTGTATTTGCTGAAAGCGAAGAACAGGCACATGAATTGGTTTCTAACATGTATTACGACCAAGAAATTATCTTGACAGAAGATAATCACGAAGCAACAGAGTTTATCATTTAAAACAACGAAAGAGGAGAGCTTTTATGGGAACACGAACAGCAATTTTTAAAGAACAAGCAGACGGAACGTATCAAGGCATATATTGTCACTGGGACGGTTATATAGAGGGAGTAGGTGCTGTTTTATATGAACATTACCAAGACCCTGAAAAAATTCAAAAAGTTATCAATCAGAAAAAAGGCCTGTCCTGTTTAGGTGTGAAAGAAAACGTACTTTACGAATACGACAATGTCGGCTGTCGGGAACTAACTTGTTGTGGTTGGCACGAGTTTTGTCTATATGTTCGACCAGAAACAGAAATGTATCTTGCACAATCATTAGAAGAAATAAGAGAACAACAATACTTAACGCTAACTGACCTTGACCGAATTGACGGTTGGACGGAACTCGTTGAAGGGAAAGTAACCTTTACACCTTATCGTGGCTCTGATAACAACGGCTATTTATATGCACAACGTCAGTCTGGAGAGTGGCTAGTAAGTACTATGAATTGCAATGGAGATATGAAAGATTTTGAACCATTATCAAAGTATTTCCATGAAAAAAAGACAAAAAAAGAAACCTTTTGCGGCGAACAAAAGATTTCTAAAGAATTGGTAGTTATACCTGAATAAATTTGTAATTCAAGTATAACGTATCTCATGACCTTTGACAAGTGAATTTGCCCCAACCTCTTATTCATAAGAGGTTGGGCTAACAAAAGAAACGAGGGAACGTTATGGACTTTCAAAATATACAAACCGTAAAAGAATTGATACACGCACTTAAACAATACAATCAAAATCTAGCAACCACTATTTTTGATGATACACAAGGTTATATCAGTGTAGCTTTCAGAAAAGAAAGCATTGAAAGAAACGGAAAAAACTTCCAGTTTTTGTGTTTCTATCCTAATTATGAAGTAGCCCTTTATCCAGTCGAGACGTTACTTTCTTACCTTGAAAACCTACCAGAACAAGCCACCATTGCGATTAAAGACCCAGACGGTAACTATTCGTCTCTTTATCTAACAATTGATGAAACGATAGATAAAGGAACTAAATACAAATGGCTAGTAATTAGCGATAAACTTTCTTATGAGCGCTTTTTCCTAACGAGTACATTGACTGCACAAGAACAAGCATTTGAAAAAATGCTAAAAGAACTAGAAACCGAGCATGACAACACGGTCGAATATATCCACAATTGGCTATGCAAACAAAATGATGAATCCCTTTTTCAAGGTATTCTAAAGGAAGATAGAACCATAAAAGGCTCTGTCACTTATTGCATGGGAAAAGCCCAAGAACAAGCCGAAAAACGACCAAATGCTATGGTAATGGTCACAGACGAGGTGGCGTTTGGTTGGATAAAGGAATATTTCATACTTGAAAAACTACCCGAAATGAAAGTCATCGGAAAAGTAATGACGACTACCAAAAAGCAACCGGCAAAAAAAGAAGAGCCTAAACCTCAAAGAAAAGAGGTGGACGAACAAATTAAATTGTTCGAGTTGTAATGAATATGAATCGGGAAATACAAAAACCACTAGCCCCACCCAAGGCATTTTTTGATTGGTGTACGTCACAAATACCCACGTATGAATGGAAAAACAAAAAGGAGACAATTCTTGCGAGTTCTCGCAAGAATTGTCCGATTATCAAAAAGCGATTAACAAAGGCCTCAAGGCTCTCTTATCCTACAAAATTTTATTCATTCGGTATTATCCTTATCAGTAAAAAACGAATAGAAATTCAAACGTATAGCTATTGGCACACGATAAAGGACGGTAAAGAAACGCTTATTTATGAACAGTCAAACTTTGAGCGTTTTTCAAACGATACCCACCTCAAAGCCCATTACAACTATGGTGACTGGTATGAGGGCTTGTTGTCAAATTATGGTTTTATGAGTAGTGCTTATACAAATACGGTATTTTATCCAAATAACTGGCAAGAAAAACTAACCACTGTATCGGAATTAAAGTACTTACAGTTACCTGAAATAGAGCGCCATGAACTGGCACATATTTATAAATACCGAAACGAAATTGAGTTTTTACAAAAGATAGGCGCAACAACTCTTGCGAATGAAATCATTTTTGACGACTATCGCAACGTTTTTGGACTGTATTTTCATAAAGCAGATATGAGAGTAATTACTAAGAAATGGCTAAAAGCGAATAAACAAAAATTAAAAACAAGAAATCCAACCTTTCATGAATTCATGTTAGAAAAAACGTTAAAAGAGCGAAATGCGCCTATGATAAACGAAATAGAAAAGTACGTACATTATTCGCAAATCAAGCAATTACCGAAAGAGGTGAATTTAACCAAGTTTCAAAAATGGTTTATGCGAAAAGGGGAACGTTTTGACTACTATATGGACTATTTACACATGCTAGAAGAGTTGAACACCCCACTTAATAACGATAGTGTATTGTATCCAGAAAACTTACAAGTAGCTCACGATAACGCTATGAACACGCTAAACCTTTTGAAAAGTGAGATTGAAGAAAAGCAGTATCAAGAACGGAAAAACCAAATTAAAGCGTTAGAAGCTGAAATTGACGACTTGCTTTTTCTCACACCACATTCATTACAAGAAATCATTCAAGAAGGAAGCATTCTACGCCATTGTGTGGGCAGTCAACATTATATCGAACGACATACACAAGGAAAAACAACGATTGTTTTTATCCGAAGAAAAGAAAAGCCAGATATGCCTTACTTCACATTAGAATATCGAAATCAACAGGTTATACAAATACAAGGAAAATGTAACCGTCAGGAAGTACCAGAAAAGATAAAACAAGCAGTTGAACGTTGGAAACAAGTCGCTCAAACAGCCATATCTTCCTAAACAAACGAAAATAAGCGGTAGAGAAAAGAGGTAAAGATTAAACGTTAGGAATGCTAAGAAAAGATTTTTCTTAGCATTCCTAACCGAAATCTAGGACAAAATCCATTGTTCCGCTGCGGTGCAGTTGCCCTTGCTCCAAAACCAATGGATTTTCTGCTGCACTCAACACGAGTCAATTAAACGTTCTATTCCCATTCGTTCCGACTGGTGAACGTTTCTCTTTTCCTACTCGTTCCTCGCTTAACGGAAAAGGACATTGACACGAGTTGTTCCTTGTGAGATCACAAGGAAGCGTTCCGCAGATTTAAGTTTTTTCTGAAGCAGTTTCACTGCTACAGAAAAAAGGCGTTGGTTCTATGGCATTTTTCTGTCACTCGTCACTCTGTTGCGGTTATCATTTCTTCAGTGAGCCAGCCTTGTGTACTTGCGAATCATACAACAGCCAGTCGAAAACACAAGGGTAAAATACACGAGCAAGCTCGCCCTTGTGTTTTCTTTGTGTCTGATGTCTGTTCTCTGCGCACCCAAAACCTCAAACTCACTGAAGAAATGGATCATAACAGCAAACAAAGAAAGGAGAGGACCACAGAAAAATACCGAACCAACGAAGTTCAAAAGAAGCACCCCTTCCTAAATCTTCAAAAAAAATGAGTTTTGAAAAAAATAAAAAACAGAAAGAAGCGAGTAAAAATGACTAGACTTGAACAAGCACAAGGAAAATTGCAACGACTAAAAAGAGAAAGCGAAGAAATGCACCACTTAATCAGGGCGGAACATGACCGTATCCCTTTTGGACAGCCTAACATTATTGGCCGTGGGGACATTTATAAGAAAGTAAACGGCTATCATGATCGTGCAATTAAATTACTGAAGGAACAAGAAAAACAAGAAAAAAGAGTGGAAATGCTGGAAAAGGTAGAGGACTTTAAGGAAAAAAACGAGTTAATTAAAGACGTTCATGTGGTCGGTAAATCAAGTTATGCGACGGTTGGCGCAAAAACAAGCGTCAATAACATTGACTACTTTAAAAATGAACTAAAAGAGCTTGAAAAGGCTAACGAAAAAGCAAAAGCCTATAACAAGACAAAACCAGCAATTAAGGCGAGAACTTACGGCGCAGCAATCACGAAACTAAAAAATAAAATTGCGACCCTGGAACAAATGAAAGAAGCGGATGAAAATAAGGTGATGAGTGAGAAAACAAAAGAACTGATAGAAAGCGGTGCAGTAACACAATGGAAGAAAAAACCAATATTTTATTTCGTTAAAGGGTTGCGAAAAGTAGCACTAGAAATTGACTAAAATGGAGAATTCTTCATTTCTAACTATTATCCGGCTTGTA
This sequence comes from Enterococcus sp. S183_ASV_20, assembly GCF_018919685.1. Taxonomy (NCBI): domain Bacteria; kingdom Bacillati; phylum Bacillota; class Bacilli; order Lactobacillales; family Enterococcaceae; genus Enterococcus; species Enterococcus sp. S183_ASV_20. The sequence continues at coordinate 636 of NZ_JAHLRI010000098.1, read as the reverse complement.
CAGATGGAGATAAGGAATTTATCAAGAAGTTATTAGATCCTGCAGCTAAAAGCACAAAAAAAGAAACCTTTTGCTGAAGACAAAAGATTTCTAGGACGTTAACTATTTATAGTCATGAATAAGTATAGCGTACCTTAGAAAAATATTCAATGGGTTCCTGCCATAACGATGGAGTTATGGCAAGGATTCATTACAACTCATAGAATGGAACAATTATCTAACAGTAACGAATTAAAAAAAATATTGCTTTTGGAGGAATACAAATGAGAAGATTAAGTAATACGACAATGGCCAACGAAACTCTAAAAAAAGAAGCATGGTATAGAATGATGCTTACCGACCTATCAAGTTCTGTCATTGATGAGTTCATGGAAACAGGGAAATGCCATTACACCAGCAATTACTTTCAAGGTGAAAATATTTTGGTCACTGAAGAAATAGAGTCAATCATAAAGACGGCCGAAAAAAGGTATGGCTTCCTGGTATACTATGTAACTGAAAATAAAACTGCAGATGGTCAAAGGTTCTTGTCTTTGTTCTACGTTGCGCGAGAAACAAATGATTGGCTTTACTGTCACAGGGATTTAGAATCTTATAGGCAATATGTGTATGTAGTTAATACGACGAATCCTGCAT
>NZ_JAHLRI010000097.1:0-5681 GCF_018919685.1 Enterococcus sp. S183_ASV_20 | reverse complement strand
AAAAAAGCAATCCTATTCGCCGTAGGATTGCTTTTTGTGTTATTTGTACGATTTAATGTCGTTTCGCACCTTTAGTATAACATATTTTTAAAAGAGGTCAACCAAAAAGAAGCAGATACACCCTTCCCTTATTGCATGTTTTTTAGTACAATATTACTGCAAACGCATTAATAACCTAAGAAAGGAAACTTACCCACCATGCCTAGAAAAACCTTTGTATATCCACACCCTATCAACGCATACATTATCAAGCAACTAGGGATTACTGTAGAAGAATTTTGTGAATTACATGCTTTCTCTCAAGGAACTGTTTCTTCTTGGATTACTCGTAACAAAAAAATTGAAACACTTCCTATCTCATTTATTTATTCTCTTTCTTTGTCGGCCAGCCAGACTATGGATCAGGTATATTCAGACCTTCTAAAACTGCAAGACGATTATTTGCTACACTTAGAACGCCACAGACGAACTAAAAAAATTATTGAATGAAAATACTTTTTTACTATCTTACTATTTTACTACAAGAAATAAAAACACAAGAGCAATGTTTGTACAGCATTTCTTGTGTTTTTATTTTATTAAACAGTATCTTTTATTTTTGTTTCTTTTTGTCTCGTGATTCATAAGCTTTCATATACATTTCAAACATTGTACGTTGTTCTGGTTCTAATGTGTTATCTAATCTATCTAACATGAATGATACAATGTCGTCTTGTGTTTCAAAATCTAAAGTATTCTGAAACGCATTTATTCTATTGATGTTACTCTTTTGTATCCTAATTGTACTATATACTTTATTTTTAGCAGGTCGCCCAATTCGTTTTGATCCTGAATCACTTGCTGAACTTTCTTCTTTTGAAAAACTACTTAAATCAAAAGTAGTTTCAGGTTCTGAAATTTCAGTTGCTTTAATTTCTTTTGATTGTTTACGTTCAGGATCCTTATGAAATGTATACTTACTCATTAGCAGTCGTCCCTTCTGTTCGTTCAATTATTTCATCAGATAATTTGTTATACAATTCATGAACTTTTCTATCATGAAAATCATATAATTCCGTATATCCTTCTTCTGATATACCTTTACGATCATAACGTTTTAACCGTTCCATGTGTCTAACAATTGTATTAAACAAAGTCTCATCACCAAAAGCGTCTTTGGCATCTTTAATTATTTGATTATCAATTCCAGAATCGTTTTTCAACAGCACTGGAAGTACCCCAGCGATATCAAAGTCAATGTTTTTATAAGTATCATACAAGGTTTGCAAGTATTCCCAAAATGCTTCTGCACCATCAAGGGAGCGTTGCTGCGTTTGCAAAACAATTACAATGTAATTAGAAGAATAAAGAGCTGTATCGGTAAATACTGAAAGTGTAGGAGGAACATCAAATATAATGTAATCATAATCATTTTCAATTGGTTTAAGTAATTCACTAAAAAATGCTATTCGTCTCTCTTTGTAGTTTTTCTCTGTCGGCATAATTGTTAGCTCAAGAAAATCAGGATAATTAACAAAGTCTTTGTGTGAAGGCAATAAATACAAATTAGGCATTACATTTACAACAGCTTTGCCTAAATTTCCTTCTTGAATTGCTACCATCATCGTTTCTTTTATAGGTAGTTCTTTATTATTTTGTAATCCATATGTTCTTCGCAACAATTGCGTTGAATTTGCTTGTGGGTCTAAGTCACAAACTAAAACTCTAAAACCTTTTTTAGCTAATTCATAGGCTACCATTACAGAATTAGTAGTCTTCCCAACGCCGCCTTTGAAATTTCCAAATACAATTTTTTTAACCATACAATGACTCCTCATTTCATAAATATTTTCTTACTACAAATAGTATATCATAAATATTTTCTTACTACAAATAATATTTATAAAATTTACTATTTTACTATCTTACTATCCTACTACTTTACTATTCTACTACTTTACTATTTTACTATCTTACTACTTTACTATCTTACTATTTTACTATCTTATTGTTTTAAAAGAATGATATTAACCTTTCTACAAAAGGATTTTTAGACGTATTTATTAAAAAATAAACATTTTTTACTATCTTACTATTTTACTATTCTACTATTTTACTACTTTACTATCTTACTACTTTACTATCTTACTACTTTACTATCTTACTACTTTACTATCTTACTACTAAAAATAAAAATTGCTTTATTTTAAATAATGTTTTGGTATTCTTAAAAAAAGAACGCTTACTAAATAAATTAATAGATACATTTTTAACTAAGAAAAGAGGGATCTTATATGAACAACTTCAAATTTTTTAATGTAAACCGTATTTACAATGAACTATTCTATCAATTCCCAAAAGTACTTATTGCTAGCGATAAATACAAAAAAATGTCAGATTCTACAAAAATTGCATACATGCTTTTAAAAGCACGTCTGGAATTTGCTGTTCAAAGAAATCAAGTAGATGAAAATGGAAATGTCTATTTTACATTTACTATTAGTGAATTAGGAGAAGTGCTTGATTGCGGTAAACAGAAAGTATTAGCTATAAAATCACAATTAGAAGAATACGGATTGCTTTATCAAAAACAAATGGGTTTTAATAAAACACTAGGTAAGAACAATCCTAATAGACTTTATCTAGCGGAACTTGAAGTAACAGAAAATGATATTTATCAATTGCAAACATTTGATGATACTATGCAAGAAAACGTTGATAAATCAGAGGGTATGAAAATCATACCCACCCCCCAAAGAAAAACAAACGCTGAATCCCTTGGTAATCAAGAGGGTATGAAAATCATACCCTGCCAAAACATTGATAAATCAGAGGGTATGAAAATCAGTACAGTATTTAATAATCTAAATACAGATACAATAGATACAATAGATACTGAAAAAGAACGATTGCAACAACAATTATTGCTCGATCAATTTTCAGAAGTTCAAGAGCATACATTTCTTAACAAAGATAGCTTAAAATTTATTGCAACCTTTTCTGATACTATTCAAGAAGCACATGAAATGGTTGGATCAATTATACGTGCTAAAACTAAAGTTGAAAAAGAATACAATGTTGTTTTAATTGGGGAAGATTATCAAGAAGAAATAGACAAATGTTTGCGTCGTGTGATGCATAAAATTAAGACAGATTCTACGGTAAAAAGTCCAAAAGGCCTATTCTACAAGTCGTTTTATAATTTATTTGTTGAATGTGCACTAGAGAAAAAAAGTCAATTGAACAAGAAAAGTAATTCTAACACTCCAGGAGTAATCACTCATAACTGGGTTGAAAATCAATAAAGTAGCTGTTTAGTATGAATTTAAATTTATGGAGGAAAATTATATGTCTTTTGAATCTGAAAATAAAAACGTAGAGAAAATAGTTGTGTCTAATAAAACGTATTATCTTGTTGGGACAAGTCACATTTCAGAGAATAGTGTTAAACTTGTTAAAGAGGTAATTGAAAGAGTTCAACCAGATACTGTTAGTATTGAGCTAGATAAAAAAAGATATGAAAAATACACTAACTCTAACCAATGGGGAAATACAGATATAATAAAAATTATTAAAGAAAAAAAATTAGTTGTTCTAATTTCCAATATTGTCTACAGTGCATATCAAAAAAAATTAGCAAATACTAAAGGAACTACTCAAGCTGGTGAATTAATTCAGGCAGTTAAAAGTGCTAAGGAAATAGGAGCAAACATTCAATTAATCGATCGTGATATCCAAGTTACTTTTAAAAGAATGTGGCGTCATTTAAGCTTTTTGGAAAAGCCAAAACTTTTTATGACATTTTTTACTGAATTTGATGATATTGAACAAGATAAATTAGAAGAATATTTAGAGTCTGATAGTTTTGACAAAGTATTTATTTCGTTTGGCCCATTTACTATTTATTGGTATGCCGTTTTCATAGTGTTTGGGATCATAATCGGATATTTTGTTGCTAATAGAAGAGCAAAGCGTGCGGCATTGCCTGAGGATACAATTGTTGACCTGTTGTTATATGGATTGCCAGTTTCTATTATATCGGCCAGATTATACTATGTCCTTTTTGAATTACCTTTGTACATTGATGATCCTTTAAGTATCTTTAAAATTTGGGAAGGTGGTCTAGCAATACATGGTGGATTAATTGGTGCTGTATTGACAGGGGTTATTTATTGCAAGAAGAAACATCTTTCTTTTTGGAATGTTGCTGACGTAGTTGCTCCCAGTATAGTAATTGGACAAATCATTGGACGATGGGGAAATTTTCTGTTTATGACTCAAAAGATAATGCAGCTGGTAAATATTCCTATGACGAAAAAAACAAAAAAATAACTTTTGATGTAAGTGGTAGAGGAACCTTTATTATGGAAAAAGTTGAATATAAAGATGGAAAAATAAATGGGGAAATCAATGATAGAGAAACGGTCTTTGTAAAAGAAAAATAGAATAAAGAGGTGATACTTTGAACAAAAAATCACTGGTAAAAGCAGTCTTACTATTTTTAGTAGGCTGTTTTTTTGTGTTTACACAAACTACAGCGGTTAATGCCGCACCTAAACCTGATGAAAATAAAGTTATTGTTACAGAGCCAACTACTAATGTAGATACAATTTATGATACTTACAAAGATAATGCTTTTGAATTAATGACAAAAGAAAAAGAAAAAGATAAACCCTGGAGCACAGGTATTAGTGAGGCAGTCGTGAACGCTTCTGCAGCAGTCAAAACATTCGTATGGGCTGGGGTAAAAGGACTCGGAGAATTTAATGCAGTTATGGTAAAAACACTATTTAGTATGGATATTATAACTGCTATTAAGCAACCGATTATGAACCTAACGTCTAGCATAGCAACTAATATGTTGGGCATTGCGGGAACGATTGGTATTGCCTTTGTCTTTGTTATTTTAGGTGTAAAATTTATTGGACAACAACGATACAAACGGTTTTTTGGTATTTTTTTAATGACGATTCTTATTTTTACAGGTCTTTCCGTCCTAAAAGATGCCAACACGTCCAATTCTTTGTTTGATATGATGTTTAGTGTGGATAAAGAAGTTGAGACCGCATTTGTGAATATTAATCCGGTCTTAGGTGATGTTAGTGTACCAATGACAGAGAAAGGGAAAGATAAGAACGGAAATGAAGTAGAGCAAAAATTATCTGCAGATCAACGAGCAAAAAGTGCAGGAAATTTAATTGCTTCACGTGTTTTTTACACCAATGTGTATGAACCTTACTTGCTCATGAACTATGGAACAAGTGATGTTAATAAAATCCGTAAGAAAACAGTGAAGTATAAAGATAAAGAATATGATCGAATCAATTTATTGTTAGACAACGATATGAATAGCGAAGAAAATAACAAGTTAATGGAAGAAGTTGTAAATTACGAAAGTAAAGACTTAAAAAACCGATCAATTATGTATTATAACAACTGGACCAATACTTTTTATGGCTTGTTTTATCTGGTAGTTAACCTCATTCAAACAGTGGTGTATTTCCTGTTAAGTTTCTTACGATTAATTATTGCGGTCATTCAATTGTTCCTATTGCCGTTGTTACCGTTATTGTTGTTCGCAGGACTCTTTTTAACTGAAACCAACGTCTTTGCGAATTACTTTAAAACCTTTGGCATGACTATTTTTATGAAGGGAATGGTTGGTTTTGCGACTATTTTCTTTGCAAGTTTCTTATCACTAG
>NZ_JAHLRI010000096.1:0-6057 GCF_018919685.1 Enterococcus sp. S183_ASV_20 | reverse complement strand
CGTAGTCCAAGACGAACAGGACAACCAACGACTCGTCAAAATATCCAACCAAAAGTAGCGGCCCAAACGGTCAAACGAAGTGGTGGAACGTTGGGAAGTAATCCTGCCTATCGACGTCCAGAAGTACGTAAAAAAATGGATCAAGTGAAGCAAGTAACGCAAGTTGATGTACCTCAAACGCATTCTACACCACAACGTGTACAACCCAAGGTAAATGAGCCAATCACACGTATGAATAGACATAATACGCCAATAATTAAGAAAGAAAAGAGAACTAAACAATCACCAGTTGTTCGCAGAGAACGCAAGAAACCTGGTACACAGAAGATAACAAACAAACCTAAAGGAGTGAGACAACCTCGTGCAAGGAAATAATTTGTTTAACAATGGCTTGCTACAACCAAAGAAACCGCCAATAGGGCAAGAACAACAAAAAATGACTCGCTACCACCAACTCCGACTAGTCTTTGGATTAGTCGGAGTTCTTTTATATCCTTTTGCGATTTTAGGCAGTATTCCATTACTAATTGGTCTAGCGGTTGATAAAAGAGACAAGGCTGCAAATGTATTTGATATGGATTATGAGAGTTTTTTGAAACGAAATAGTATTGTCTTTCTTAGTTTTTCAGCTGTGTTATTTGTAATAAATGTCTTTGCATTTATCCTCTGGATTCCCAGAGGGTATCTGTCTGCGTATCTTCTTTTCCCCTTAAATCTTCTTCATACAGCACTGCGTTTTAATTGGGAGACAATAGTCGCTTTGCTTATTGGATCAAGCGGAATGGGAGCCATTTTTTTGGCATTTTCTTCATTTGTGGCAAAACGAAAAGTGATTTCAAAGGAAGACGAACGGAAGAAAATAACCGAATCAAAAGCCTACAAAGACCGAGAAAAAAATAAATTTGAAGAGTCGCAACGCTTCACAGATGAACAAGAAGAAGCGTATGAAGAAGCAGTAGAAACGGTTGATATTGACAAGTATAAAGAACTATCCAATCAATTATTGCTTGGTACAAGTGAGTTCGGGTTGCCGTATATCATCAACTTTTCAGAGTTCAATCAGCATGTTCTTGTTCCCGCAACGACAGGTTCAGGGAAAACAACGTTACTTCAATTACTCGTCCAACACGCAGTCAAATTTAATTTTCCGGTGATATTGATTGATGGAAAAGGCGCTCGAGATACATTAGAAAGTATGCGAGAAATTGCCAAATTTTATGACAAAGAAGTACATGCTTTTACGGATGATGGCGATATGAGATATAACCCAGTAGAGCATGGAAATGACATATCTATTCGGGATAAGTTAGTGTCTTTAGCCGAAACAGAAAGTGTCTTTTATTCAGGCGCAGCGAAAGCTCTTTTGCAAGTAACAATTCAATTGTTAGACGAGTTTAAAGGAGCCAAGGTTACTTTATCTGGAGACACTCGTACGACAGAAACCGTTGAACGAAGTCTACCATTTGTTCAACGATTTTTACTTCCGAGAAATGTTTTACACTTATTTGCGGATGCGATTTTACCAAACAATCCCAAACTATTTGAGATTGAAGTAGAAAAGAAAATACAAAAACCTAAGAAAAAATCAGTGAAAGAAGGAAGCGAGATACTGCCTGATTCAGATCTTGATAAAGAAGAAAAAGAGGAAGATTCACAAATTAAGAACAGTAAATTTAGAAACATTTCCCAACTAGGAATAGCACAAAAAGAAACGGAAACGATTGTCCTTAATCCAGAAACATTAGATTTAGACTCGTACTATTTATTACTAAAACGAAACCTAAGATATTTGCCAACAGACAAAGAAACAGGAGAAAATATCAAACAAAAATTGTTCGAACGATTATTTATTCGTTATGAACATAAAGATTCACCGTTTTATTTGTATGCCACATCAGAAGCATTACAGACAAACATTAACATGTTATTAGACAGTGAGTTAGGAAAATTATTTGATACTAAAAACGCAAAAAATGTTCTCGATGTGCAAGAAATTGTCAATCAACGAAAGTTAGTTTACGTATCGTTCAATGGGTTGATTTACAAAGAATATATCCGCACTTTAGCCCAAATGTTAGTCGGAGACGTAAATTATTTTGCTTCTGAAATGTATCGAAAAAATGTTAAACGTGAAGTCCTTGTGATTTTTGATGAACCTGCTTCTTATCTAAATGAAACGTTTATTGATATGGTAAATAAAGGTAGAGGTGCAGGTGTTTACGGTATTTTCACCCCTCAAACGATGGCAGATATTGCAAAATTAGGGGATAAATTAATGGAACAACTTGTCGGAAATGTGAATACTTTGTTCATTGGAAAGACCAACGAAAAAGGTGAAGCCGAGTATTGGAGTGAAACAATGGGAACGTATCAAGACATTGATGTAACTTCAGTTACGGAACAAGAAGATGGTTATTCAGATGTTGGAAAATCTGATTGGTCAGGAGATAGAGGAACCAAACGTAATGTAGATCGCTTCAAAATTAGTCCAAACAAGATAAAAGAATTGCGTACAGGGGAGTTTATTATTTATCGTACAGCAGAAAATGTAAACCTCCCACCACAAAAAGTTTATGTGCGAAACGCACTCGAATGGTTACAAAAAAGTAATTCAAAATAGATTAATATAGTGTGTCAAATTTTGGAAACATCATGGAAATACTTAGGAAAACCACTGGAAAGTGTGTGGAATTATAAATTGTAGTGGCGTGTCCTCGGCGCTTGGTATAAAAGGCTTTCTCCGCCTGCAAAATTCCTGACCATTTTCGCTCAACGTGGGTTAAAACCCCCATTAAGCGAAAATGGTCAGGAATTTTGCAACTACGAAAAAAATACCAAGCGCCGAGGACAAACAGAATAGAGTAAAAAAATAGAATGAGTAAGGTGATAGAAGTAATAAAAAATAAAGAAAAAAGTTCAAAAGATAAAGTTCAAAAGATTAACAACTACCCCTTGCGATAGACGCCCCTTCACCAAACCTTGAAGGGACTATCGCCCAAAGCAACAACCTCCTAAATCCTCCACCAAAACTTGGAGGACTTAAAAGCTGAAAAAGTATTTCTACACGTTGTTCCGAAACTCTTTTTCAATGAAACAAATAGGCTTTGCCTATTTGTACATTTTATAGAAATGAGGTGATACTTTGAAACCATTACTTTACAATTACTTTATTGATTATTCAAAAGAAGATAAGATACACTTGATTCTTTTGTGTTTACTACATGAATTGAGAGTTGTATCGGTAAAACAACTTATTGATTTTTGTCAATTTGATAATATGGCAAAAAAAAGTAGTGTATACGGTAATCTAAAAAAACTGAAGGAAAAAAATCTAGTGGAATGTTCCCAAATCGGATTAACAAAATTTTATTACCTAACAAAAGAAGGCCATAATTACATTGGTGGGTACTACACCTTGCCAAAAGTTCCTGAATACAATTTACAACACCACTTACAAATTAATGATTATCTGATAAAAATGTTGGAACTTTGTAATAAGCACCCGCACCTTAAGGCGGTAGTATCAGAACGTCGAAAAGTATATGAAGTAAAGGACGAGAAGAAAAATCAAAAAGGCGTAAAATACTTTGTTCCTGACTTCATTTTTATGTTTTTGGATAGTATTGGACGAGAAGTAGAGTGGCAATTTGAAATAGAATTAACACTAAAAACAAAACGACGTTATAGTCAGGGTGTGTTTCCGAAATACATTAAACATTTAAAAAATTATGAAGATGCACGCTTAATTTATGTAACACCTAGTTCAATCATTAAAGAAGAACTTGATATGTTTAAAGAATATTTTATTGACAAAGAAGGGGACGAGTACAAAGAAGTGTTTGATCGATTGCATGTTTTTTCAGCTGAAGAATTTGAAAGTGAACTGAAACGATTACTAGAAAAAGATAAATTCATTAATTGGGAGTGAGTTTCATGAGAAGAATAGAGAAAGAATTCAACAAGAAGCTAGCCGGTTACGAAAGAGAGTTAAAAAAATTAGGATGTCTGGATGATGAAACAGGACTTATTCCCATAAGCAAAAGACGATGGCAGGTCATTTGGTGGCAACCTGTTACACTTGCAAAAACAATCGTGAGATCTTTTCGATTAACGCTAGATAATGAAAACTTATGTATTTTAGGAGATGTAGAAATCACTATTTATCATGATGGAACATATGGTATTTCTAAAGAAGCTGTCCCAATTTTTATTAATGATTTATTGTCTTTAAAAAAGTTAATTACTATTTTCTATGGAACACCTTTTAGCTTAAATTTTGAAAAAATTCGCTGCGTTAATTTTAACAGGTATTGTGTCTCTATTCCTGAAATTTATGTCGAGAAATTTGAAGTATTAATAAACTACTTGATAATTTTAAGTAGCTGCTTACATGAAGTGAAAAAGCACGTAGAATATGATTAACAAGCTTTTCTTCTTTCAGAAGAACACCAATAGATTGTTTGAGTTCGCATACGCTCACCTAAGAGAGGAAAAGAACGAAGTCAAGCTTCGTTCTTTTTTCTACGTCGGAGAACCGACGTAGTGATTCAGACGCAAAAACCATGCGTCTGAATCAGGCCCGTTTTTAGGAAGGGCTAGTGTGTTTGATTTATCAGTTCTCACAGCCGTGTAATTTCTAAGATTCCCTAATCGTCTATCAGTCACTCGGCGAGTATAACCTAAAACATAACCTGTCGGAGGTCAAGGGCAAGTGGCATCGGCAAGCCGACCCTTGTCCTCCGACAGAACATGTTTTCTAGTCGGTTATGCCGAACGACCGATATACGAAAAGGGAATCTAACCAGAATTTCCCCTCTGACCTTTGAAAACTGAAAAGCGAAATCAAACAAACAGGCCTTCGTCTAAAAACGAGCCTAATCAAACCTTAGGGGTTGCACCCCTAACACCCGGCGCCTCACTCTCTCAACCGAAAAGGTTGGTCGGAAAAGCGTTGACAAAAACATAGTTATTTATTGGTTGTTTGAAAATAAAAATTGAAAGAAGGAAAGCAAAATGCTAACAACAAAAGAAAAAAACAGATTTAAAAAAATGGTAGAAGGAAACAAAACGTTTCATTATTCTTATGTCGATAGACTTAGACAAGATGTAAGATATTACGTTAATCAATGTGAATCAGCTGTTAAAGCTAGAGAAAGCATGGAAATCTTAGAATTTATCTACAGTCTATTTTCTGATAAAGAGTTACCAGCATGGTACACAAAAGCCGACCTTGAAAATGATAAAAAATCAATTGAAAAATTGGAACGCTGGGCAGCTTAGCTGTTCAGCAACAATCAGAAAGGGCGATTAGCATGAAATTTATCAAAGATGTAACGACATTAGAAGAATTGAAACGCGTATATAAAAAGCTAGCTTTAAAGTACCACCCTGACATGGGCGGTACTGATAAAGAAATGGCGCAAATAAATAACGAGTATGAAGCGTTGTTCGATAAGCTTAAAAATACACACAAAAATAAAGAAGGTGAGTACTACCAAAAAGAAACGACAGAAACACCGCAAGAATGGCAAGAAATCATACACAAGTTGTTAATACTAAAAATGGAAAATGTTTCAATTGAAGTGATAGGCGCATTCTTATGGGTATCAGGGAATACAAAGCCTTATAAAGAAGAGTTGAAAGCTTTAAATATGAAATGGAGCAACAACAAAAAGTCCTGGTATTTAGCCCCCGATGGATATAAAAAACGCAGTAAGAAAAAATACAATATGAGCGATATTCGCAATATGTATGGTTCGCAGGTAGTTAAAGAAGAACAAGCCAAACAAAAGACATTAACAGCAACAGCCTAAGGAGGAAGTACAATGGAACAACAACACCCGACTATTCACACATTAAAAATTGAAACCGAGTTTTTCAAGGCAGTAAAAGAACGGCGAAAAACATTTGAGATAAGAAAGAACGATCGTAATTTTCAAGTAGGGGATATTTTAATTCTCGAAGAATATATGAATGGCATGTATTTAGATGATGAATGCGAAGCGGAAGTTATTTATATCACGGATTATGCACAACGTGAAGGTTATGTGGTGCTAG
>NZ_JAHLRI010000095.1:0-6179 GCF_018919685.1 Enterococcus sp. S183_ASV_20 | reverse complement strand
TTCTTTCGTCGGAAATACAATTTGAGTGTACCATAAATGCCTTTTTATTTTTCTAACTTAATTTTACAATTCGCGTTATAAAAAAAACAGCTTGCGTAAGAAAGCTGTTTTTTTAAAATAGTGTTATGGATAAGATTTATCGCGTTCCCCATTTTGTCGATTTTAATGTTAATAGTGCATAGAATCTAACAGGTAATAAAAGTAGCACGTGCATAAAGCCATAGATAACAAAGAGTAAAAATCCAATATCTTTAGTTCTATAAATACCATACAGTGAACGGAAAATAGCAATCAGAACCAAAACAATCAAATACTGATATAAATGTCCGAAATTCTGATACAAAATTGTTTGTTCAATCATAGCGATTAAAGACACAACCAACATAAACGGTAAGATAAATTGCATGACCAAATCATACATCATATAAAAATGATGCTTATGTGCAAACTTAATCGTCCAGAGCATCTCACGATAGAAACTTTTATTCCATCTCACTTGCTGTTTGATATACCCACCAATTGTTTCAGGAACAAAAGTATAAACTTGACTATCACTTTGGAAAGCAACTTCATAGCCTGCCTCAAGAACTAAATTCGTCAAATGACGGTCATCCCCATAGGTACAATTTTCGCCTAAGAAATATTGTGTAATGTACTTCTCTTTGATTTCCTCAATTATTTCTTTACGATAGGCTGAAAATGGTCCAGAACAACACATGACAACGTGAAAGCGGCTTTGAGCCGCTCGCTCTTGGTGAAAAGCAGACCAATAGCGATACGTAATCAGACGTGTTAAGATGTTTTTATTTTTGTTTTCGACTCGAACATCACCAGTGACAGCCCCAACTTTCTTATTCGCAAAACGCTGAATTAATTTTTCAACAGCATCCTCATCATGTAGTAAGGTATCTGAATCCACTGTGACAATAATATCACCCTTAGCAATATCAAATCCAAGTTTTTGACAGTGACGCTTGCCTTTGTTTTCCTCAGGCAATAAAATTTTAACATTTTGATTCGATTGATAAGTGTCATAGACTTTTTCAATCAATTCTTCACGATTTTTTGAACCGTCATCCACAACAATAATCTCTATGTCAGGTATCTTTTGTGCCACAATAGAATCAATACAATTCTTCAAAATTTGTGGTACTTCGTTATAGGCAGGCACTATGACCGAAACACTAGCCTGATAGTTACTATGAAAATCCTTAAATGATTTCTTGTTCTGTCTTCTATGGTCACTATGACATAAAATAATTTGAAATACAATGTGCGAAATAGCAAGCACACCATAAACCAATAAAAATATACTTAAAAAGTTTAACATTTTCTCTCCATTAATCCAGTTGATAGATTTTATATTTTAATCTCTCACAAATACATCGTGAGTGTACACTTTATGTGCAACGTCGCGCAGACTTTCATCCCATCGATTGGCAACTATAATCTCAGCCGCTTGTTTAAAGTCTTCTAAACTATGCACAAGTTGAATTCCCTTAAAATTTGGCACACTCAAAGTTGGTTCGTAAATAACAATTTCAACACCCTTAGATTGTAGTCTCGTCATAACATCTTGAATCGCACTATATCTAAAGTTATCGCTACCATGCTTCATCGTTAAACGATAAATACCGACTGTTTTAGGATTTTTCGCCATAATTTTATCAGCAACAAAATCTTTTCGAACATCATTTGATGCAACAATCGCTGAAATTAATCTCTCAGGGACTTGACGATAATTTTGTTTTAACTGCTTGGTATCCTTGGGCAAACAATAGCCACCATAACCAAAACTTGGGTTGTTATAGTGAGAACCGATGCGCGCATCTAATCCCATTCCTTCAATGATTTGTCTGGATTCAAGTCCATTTATCTGCGCAAAAGTATCCAATTCATTAAAATAAGCAACACGAAGGGCTAAGTAAGTATTGGCAAATAACTTGATTGCTTCCGCCTCGTTTTCACTCGTGTATAGCACAGGCACTTCCTTATCCCAGACATTTCTCAAAAATTCGGTTCTTTTTATATATTCCTCGAAGGGGTCTCCATGCCCTTAATCGTGGAAGAGGCTGTACGGAGACTTTGATAAAATTTATTCCGTCGTTTAATAGGTCGATGGTCTTGTTCTATTAAATTGTTAAGATACTTCACAGTTCGGTGCTCTGTCTTAGTATATAAACCCACACTCTGTAACTTTCTCAAGGCGGAGCCAAGAGAAGGTGCTTTATCGGTCACAATTGCTTTCGGCTCACCAAACTGTTTATGGAGTCGTTTTAAGAAAGCATAGGCTGCTTGCGTATCCCATTTCTTTCGTAACCAGATATCTAAGGTTAAGCCGTCCGCATCAATTGCACGATAAAGATAATGCCAACGTCCCTTAATTTTGATATAGGTTTCGTCCATTTTCCATGAATAGAAGGATTGTCTATTTTTCTTCTTCCACAGATAATAGAGGACTTTGCTGTACTCTTGCACCCAACGATAAATCGTCGTATGACAAACATTTATTCCACGATCTTATAACAATTCCTGAACTTCACGATAGCTTAGATTGTAACGCAGGTAGTAACCAACAGCGACAATAATGACGTCTTTTTTGAATTGTTTGCCTTTAAAATGATTCATTACTCTGTCCTCTCTGTCTTTTTTCTCAATTTTACACTAAAATAGATTTTTTGGAAAACTTTGCAACAGAACCGCTATTTTGCTTCTTCTGAAATTATCATTTACAAATACCTCTTAAATTATAATTTATTTTTTCGCAAATAGTTAATACCAAAAATACAATTGGAATACATAAAATCCAATATCTTTTCCACATCTATATCTTCATTACTATTGTAATAAATGGAAAGCAACACATTAAATTTTTCAAATACAGTTTCAGGAATGGACAACAAGCCTAAATCCCAATCAAACATAATTTTATTTGTTGTTAACAATGCAGTTATCTTATTACCGTCCCAAAATATTTGATTTTTCGAAATGAATAGAAATAGGCGCAAAGCTTTTTCCGTCTCTGATATATCTCGATTCATTATCTCATCATATTGATTCTGTACTTCATCTTCAGTTAACATTGGTGGCACATATCTTCCTTGAATACTCGATACTTCTACCCCACCAGATCTTATCTCACCGGGAAAAAGTGCATCTTACGCTGCAACGATCCGATTAATCCGCTTACTTGTCTCTAACAGGGGCTCCTGTACGTCGTTTAAAAGCAATTCAAAGCCTCTTTTTAAGATAACAACGGTCAGGACAGCATCTACAGCCACGTTATCGGCCCGGTTATACTTAATAATCTCTTCTGTTTGTAATAGCGTTGTATTCAATCCTTCAAATTCCCCCGCATTGTACACCAGTTCCACAATGTTTTTCTTCAATAAATACACAGACTCTTTGCGAGATAAGTGGTATTTATCAGGAAATGTAGGATGCTTTTCTTCGTTCATTTTCTCACCTCTTGAATTTTTCCTTCTATTATATAAGGCTTTATTCTGTCATAGATCCAAACTCTTCACAGCGGTATCTTTGTCTTCCTGGGTGATCCCAATATAACGTAAGGTCTCTCGTTGCGAAGAATGATTGAGCAGCGACTGAATGATCTCTGTTTTGGTCCCTTGCTTGTACAAAAAATAGCCGAAGGTCTTGCGCATCGAATGGGGGCCAATTTCTTTCAACCCAACCGCCGTTCCTGCTTCATGAATGATCCGCCAAAGACTTTGTCGGGTCAAAGGCGTATCTGCTCCTTTTCGACTTGGAAACAAATAATTGCTGAAGTCTTGTACTTGCAGCTGCTCAAGAAATTCTGATTGAACATAATCAAGAATCACTTTTCGTAATTTGTTCGAAATGAAAACCGAATTGTGTTTAGCTGTTTTTTGTTCCTTCATGGCCAGACGTTCTTTGACAATCACTCGGCCACGAGAAATTTCTACCACGTCACTTAATTTCAACTGTCTTAAATCGGAGATTCGATACGCTGTATTGATCCCGATCGAAAAAAGCACCAAATTTCGTTGCCCATATTTTCCGGAAGCCAAAATTGCCTTCATGGCATCGATCTTTTTTTTATCGCGAATCGGTTCCACGCTCTTCATTTTTAGTCCCCTCTCAAATGTTACTTAATATGATTATAACAGATAATAAGTCACATTTAAACAAGCTATAGAAAAAAGGTCCTAAAAGAAAAGTGATTTCCTCTTAGAGCCTCTAAGGATAGAGCGATTTTAACGAATGTGACAGAATCAGATTGCGTCACATTGGACTTTTGATATTTTCGGTAAGATTTGATTATCTCAGAACATTATATTGCCCCTTTAAAAAATTTTGTCAGTACTTTTAAGTTATTCTATTCTGAAAATTCAAAATTTTCAGTCTATATAATTAACTTATATTCTGTTTTACCAAATGATAAGCTTTAAAAAGTATTCAGAATTTAGTCATGTTATGGATCCAATAAAGTAGATATGGAATATTTATTTTCTCATGTCTAATTTATAAGAACTAAATGATTTCATCATTGTTTTGACACTTTACTACTTGAAGTTTCCGAATGAAAACTCTATAATGAGAAATGTGAAAATGTTCACTTATTATAAATTAAGTTTGGAGGCTTTTATTTATGAAAATTGCAATTGCAGGGGCCGGCGCGATGGGTTCCCGGTTCGGACTGATGTTGAAACAAGGTGGTAACGATGTTTTGCTAATCGACGGCTGGCAGGAGCATATCAATGCCATCAAAGAAAACGGATTGAAGGCTAATTATAATGGCGAAGAAATTACTGTTAAAGTCCCAATTGTTAATCAGAATGAGGTGCCCACTGGTGAGCAATTTGATTTGATTATCTTATTCACGAAGGCAATGCAGTTGGAAAAAATGCTGCAGGATGTTAAACCATTAATTGCTGATCACACAGAAGTTTTGTGTCTTTTAAACGGTATCGGTCATGAAGACGTAATCGAAAAATTCGTACCGATGGAAAAAATCTTTATCGGCAACACCATGTGGACTGCTGGTCTAGAAGGTCCCGGCAAGGCTAAATTATTTGGCAGCGGGTCTGTTGAATTGCAAAATCTAGGTATTGGCCAAGAAGAATCAGCGAAAAAATTGGCGGAAACTTTGTCCGCGTCTGGTTTAAATGCCAAATATTCCGACAACATTCATTATTCAATTTATCGTAAAGCTTGTGTCAATGGTACGATGAATGGCTTATGCACGATTTTAGACGTCAATATGGCGGGGCTTGGTGCAACCAAACCTGCTCATGACATGGTAGTGACTATTGTTAACGAATTTGCAGCTGTTGCTGCCAAAGAAAACGTCAACTTAGACATTCCCGAAGTAATCGAACATGTAGAAACTTGTTTTGACCCGACTACGATTGGTATGCATTTCCCATCGATGCACCAAGACTTGATAAAAAATAACCGTTTGACCGAGATTGACTACATCAACGGAGCCATTTCTCGTAAAGGTAAAAAATATGGCGTAGTAACTCCTTACTGTGATTTCTTAACGCAACTGGTTCATAGTAAAGAAGAAATTCTAGGAGCGAAATAGTAATCATTAGAAAGAGGACGAGAAAATGGAAGAAAAATTAACACCAAAAATATTTTTAAATAAAGTATTAGCGGGTACCGCAACGGGGATCATCGTAGGGTTGATTCCTAACGCGGTATTGGCAGCAATTTTGAAATTATTTGGTGAAAATACCTTAGCAGTAACGATCACACAAATGGCAGTTATTTTCCAACTAGCTACTCCACTATTGATTGGCGCTTTGATTGCGGTGCAGTTTGGCTTCAAACCAATGCAAATGTTAGTAGTTGCCGGTGCAGCTTTCGTTGGCTCCGGTGTTGTGAAATTCAATCCTGACACAGCTACTTATATCGGTGCTGGTACCGGAGACATCATCAATACCATGATTACTGCATCAATCGCTGTCGGCATGATCTTGTTGATCGGCGAAAAATTTGGGTCCGTGGCAATTGTTGCAACACCAATCGTTGTTGGTATCGGCGCTGGTCTAATCGGCTATTATTTATATCCTTACGTAACCAAGATTACTGCCGCTATCGGTGACTTAATTAATACCTTTACTACTTTGCAACCAATTTTGATGTCAATCTTGATTGCATGTTCCTTTGCTTTCTTGATTATCTCGCCGATC
>NZ_JAHLRI010000094.1:0-6209 GCF_018919685.1 Enterococcus sp. S183_ASV_20 | reverse complement strand
TGAAGATGAAAAAGTAATTGTAAGCTGCCGTGAGGCAGTTTCACATGGTTTTAATTAAAAGTATGAATTATTCAGGAAATATTATAGATTCCTAAAGATTAAAATAGATTATTCCCTATTGTCTTTTAAGTAGCGGTAGAGTGTTGCCTTGCTAATACCAGTCATTTCCGTAATTTCTTTTACGCTATAAACCTGACTTTTATACAATTTTACTGCTCGATCAACATCTTTCTGGTTCACTCGTGGACGGCCACCTTTACGACCTCTCGCACGTGCACTTTTCAAACCTTCTTTGGTACGTTCAACAATTAAATCACGTTCGAACTGACTAAATGCTTGGAAGACAGTCATCATTAAGCGTCCGTGAGGCGTGCTGGTATCGAAGTTTTCTTTCAAGCTCACCAGCTTAACATGGTGTTCTTCAAAATAGGTAACAAGGTCAATCAAATCCTTTGTACTACGACCCAATCGAGAAAAACTTTCTACAATTACCGTATCTCCCGGACGAATTTTATCTTTTAAACGATTTAGTTGGGGACGAACCGCTTTGGTTCCCGTCATTTTCTCAGTTAGGATTTCATTACAATTTTGTTCATTGAGTAAGTCTAATTGACGATTTAGTTCTTGTGAACGTGTACTCACTCGGGCATAACCATAAATGTATCCACTCATGCTTTTCTTCCTTTCGTACTTTAATTCTGGCTTGATTGTATCATAAAAGGGAGTTATAGATACATAGTTAATGCAACAAGTTATGATACAAAATATGACCTCTTTTATTTAATAAAAGAGGTCATTTCATTTTGTCTCATAATCGATTGTTTTTGATACGAGTGTGTATACGAAATAAACAAAAAAATCTTAAGTAAATTTCTAGATACCTAATTTAATCCTAACTAGTGTATCCTAAAGTTAATAACGAGTTTATCACAATGAAAATTATAAAATGCTCCCATATTAGATATAACATGCAATATTTGAATTAGAACTACAAAATTTATTCGTTTTATAAAGTAAATAATGTTGAGATACTAAGGAATAGAATATTATAAGGAATTGAGCTGAATGTATTGGATAAAAAAAGAATAACTTTATTAGAGATGGACTATAAAAATGCTCGTAATTTTCTTCTGAAGTCTGAAAGCTATTTGAATGCTCAGCTACCAGAATATATTAGTTTTGACGAAACTTTAAAATCTGCTAAAAAAGTTTTAACTTCGCCGTTTGTATAATTAAGCGAGACAAATAAAAAAGCCATTTATGTTACACTCAAATTGTAATACCCGCTAAAGCATACAAGGAGAGTGAACATAAATGACTTATACCCATCTTACACCAAACGAGCTTGTAATGATAGAAGCATATTTTCATCAAGAAACTCCGGTTGCTATCGTTGCGAAGCAGCTTAAACGTGGACGCCAAACAATTTACAATGTCTATAACTTTCTCAAATGTGGTGGAACAGCACTTGAATACTTTGAACAATACAAAGAAAATAAGCGACGTTGTGGGAGAACCGAAATCATTTTTCCTGCTGAGGAAAAAGAATACATTGAAAAAAGATCAACTGAAGGTTGGACCCCAGACGTCATTATTGGCCGTGCAGAGCGAACCTTCTCTTGTTCAATAAGTACCCTCTATCGCCGGTTTAAGACGGGAGAATTCAATGTTTTACATTTACCGATGCAAGGAAAACGAAAACCAAATGGTTATAAGGAAAAACGTGGAAAACAGGCATTCAAAAGAAATATTTCTGAACGTAAAAAAGATTATGTCGTTTTCGAAGAAGAATTTGGACATTTAGAGGGTGATACGATTGTCGGCATCCACCATAAAAGTGCCGTCATCACACTCGTTGAGCGACTTTCAAAAGCCATTATCGTCTTGAAACCAGAAGGCCGTAAGGCAGTTGATATTGAAAATTCGATTAATGAATGGCTTCAATCCGTACCCAAAAATCTTTTCAAATCAATTACCTTTGATTGTGGAAAAGAATTCTCTAATTGGAAAAGTATTAGTAATACGAATGATATTGATATTTATTTCGCAGACCCAGGAACGCCTTCCCAACGGGGATTAAATGAACATTCAAACGGACTCCTCCGAAAAGATGGACTACCAAAAGAAATGGACTTCAACCAAGTCAATCAAGGATTCATCTCATCCGTTGCGTCCAAAAGAAACCATATCCCTAGAAAATCACTAAATTACCAAACACCATTAGAAGTTTTTTTGAGTTACGTAAATGGAAAGTTTTGTCTCGCTTAATTTGACAAATAATACTTCAAAAAAAAACCAACCGAAAGATATAAAAGATATTGTAGATACACGAATGTATAAAGAACGTGATGACTTAAACTATACGCTTATTATCAATAAAGATGGAAACTATTCATGGCGTCCTCTCGTTCTACTACATCCTATTCTATATGTAGATTTGGTTAATTGTCTCACTAAAGAAGACCATTGGGAGGAGTTAAAAAAGAGGTTTAGTGAATTTAAAAAAGATAAAAATATTAACTGTTATTCTATACCTGTTGAAGCTTCCAAAGGTTCAAAAAGGACAGATCTTGGTGAAACAATACTAAACTGGTGGGAATATTTTGAACAAAAAAGCTTAGCTCAGAATATTAAATACCAATATTGCATGTTTACTGACATCGCTGATTGTTATCCATCAATTTATACTCACTCTATAACATGGGCCATGTATGGTAAAGAAAAAGTTAAAAATGATGAAAATAAGTGTTCGGGCTCACTTGGCGATAAAATAGATAAAAAAATATCTGGAATGCAACACAATCAAACAAATGGTATCCCTCAGGGTTCCGTTCTTATGGATTTTGTAGCAGAGATCGTTCTAGGGTATGTTGATTTGAGATTATCGAAAGAATTAAAAAAATTAGAAAATTTAAAAGATTACAAAGTACTCAGATATAGAGATGATTATAGAATATTTTCAAATAATCGTAATGATTTGGAACAAATTATGAAAGTGTTATCAGAAGTCTTATATGATTTAAATTTTAAGTTAAATTCTAGTAAAACAAAATTATCAGATGATATTATCATAGATTCTATCAAAAAAGATAAGCTCTATTGGGAAGAAATTAAGGCAAGTATAAGAATGAATGCCACAAACTTAGATGGTGATAGAGAAATTCGTTATAGTATAAATTTACAAAAACATTTATTGGAAATAAAAAAGTTAGCAGATAAGCATCCTAATTCAGGCCAATTGAAAAAAGCACTTTCTGAGTTTAATAAAGAACGCATTATTAAAATCACTTCAAAGCCGAACGATCTTTTACCACTTATTGGTATCCTGGTAGATATCATGATAAATAACCCGGGTTCTTTGCCGCAGTGTGTCTTAATTATAGGGCAGTTATTAAATTTCGAAAATGAGAGTAAGGCTAGAGAAATAGTTGAAATGATTATAAACAAATATGCTTTAAAGCCAAATACTGAATTTATGATGATATGGTTTCAAAGATTGACCACCATTTTTGGAGAAATGTTTGATAGTGTTTTATCATCCGAATTTGTATCTAAAATCAAAGATCCTGTCTCTAATCAGATGTTTTCTGTAGACTGGCTAAATGAAGATGCTAAGAAATCTTTTTATGAAGGGACCATTAAAGACGAAGAGAAATATATTAAAATGAGTAAGAAAATATATATTACTGAATTTGATGATTTTAATGATTATCCTTTTTAAGTGAAAATTTAGAATGAATATAAAAAACATTACAATCTAATTTTTTTAAAAAAATGTTATATCGGAAGTAATCTCTTGATTTCTATACTATAAGATAAGAAAACCACTATTTAACAAGGTTATTCGAACCTTATTTTAAGTTACTTATTATTTAATGTATCGAAAAAGGTGAAATAGGTTTGTTATAATAAGAATTAAGTAAGACATGAATTGTCTAAGCAAATGTAGCTTATCCATTTCATTAAAATACATATGGTGAAAAAACAAGTTCAAATAGTAACTAATTTTTTAAAAAACTGATTTATAAAAAATACAACACGAATGAGGAAAATAACCAATGACAGAACAAATCGAAAAAAATTCAAAAAGCTTATATCAGGCACTGTGGAATTCCGCAGATATCCTGCGTTCAAAAATGGACGCTAATGAATACAAGAGCTATTTACTAGGCTTGGTCTTTTATAAATACTTATCCGACAACATGCTGCGGTATGTCTCCGTTCTATTGGAGGAAGAAACGGACGACCTAAATAAAGCACAAGACCTTTACGTTGAAGCATTTAAAGATGCAGATATAAAGGATGATCTCTTGTATGAACTAAAAGATGAGTTTTCATATACCATCGCACCCGCATTGACCTTTACCGCGCAAGTGGCAGCCATTCATGATGGATCTTTTCAATTAGAAGACCTGGTACAAGGTTTCCGTGACATTGAACAATCCAGCGAAAACTTTGAGAACTTATTTGAAGACATTGATCTGTATTCTAAAAAACTGGGGTCAACCCCACAAAAACAAAATAAAACCATCGCAGATGTTATGAAAGAATTAGAAGGGTTAAACATGGCGGGGCATGCTGGCGATGTCTTAGGCGATGCCTATGAGTACTTAATTGGCCAATTCGCATCTGAATCCGGTAAAAAAGCCGGTGAATTCTATACCCCACAACCGGTCGCAAAATTGATGACACAAATTGTTTTACAAGGAAAAGAAGATAAAAAAGGCTTTTCTGTTTACGACGCGACCATGGGTTCGGGCTCGTTACTTTTGAACGCTAAAAAATATTCCCATCAACCGGGAACCATTTCTTATTTCGGACAAGAGTTGAATACGTCTACCTATAATTTGGCGCGTATGAACATGATTTTGCATGGGGTTCCCATTGCCAACCAACACTTGCATAATGCGGATACCTTGGATCAAGACTGGCCAACAGAAGAGCCAACGAACTTCGATGGGGTGCTCATGAACCCACCGTATTCTGCAAAATGGTCGGCTGATAAAGGCTTCTTAGATGACCCACGCTTCTCTGCCTATGGCGTATTAGCCCCTAAATCAAAAGCGGACTTTGCTTTCTTATTACATGGCTACTATCATTTGAAAGATACGGGCGTCATGGCCATTGTTTTGCCACATGGGGTGCTCTTTAGAGGGGGCGCAGAAGGGAAGATACGCAAAGCCTTGTTAGAAAATGGTGCCATTGACAACGTCATTGGCTTACCTGCTAACATCTTCTTTAATACGTCCATTCCAACGACCGTAATTATCTTGAAGAAAGACCGTGCGAAAAAAGATGTGCTCTTTATTGATGCGTCACAAGATTTTGAAAAAATAAAAACGCAAAATACGCTACGAGATTACCATATTGACGCTATTTTAGAGGCCTATAAAACCCGTACAATTAAAGACAAGTATGCTTATGTCGCAGAATTTGATGAAATTGTGGAGAATGATTACAACTTAAACATTCCCCGTTACGTGGATACCTTTGAAGAAGAAGAAGGGTTCTGTTGCAAAGTTTTAAATAAAGAATAAAATCCCTTACGGTATCTATGATTTAAGCTGGGATTCCCAATAATACCTTGATTTCAGTACAGACCGAAAACCCGAAGAGAGTGCCTTCTTTTCGGGTTTTCTTATATAATCCTCGAATGGCTTCCATGCCTTTAATCGTGGTAGAGGCAGTGCGTAAACTTCGATAGAATTTATTGCGTCTCTTTACTGGACGATGGTCTTGTTCAATCAAATTATTCAGGTATTTAATGGTACGATGTTCTGTCCCTTGATAAAAGCCGTATTCTTTTAGTTTCTTAAAGGCACTTGTAATAGAGGGGGCTTTATCTGTGACTACAACCTTCGGTTCATCAAACTGCTTCACTAACCGCTTAAGAAAAGCATAGGCTGCTTGTGTGTCCCGTTTTTTACGTAACCAAATATCCAAGGTTAAACCATCTGCATCGATGGCTCGATACAAATAATGCCATTTTCCTTTAATTTTGATGTACGTTTCATCCATTTTCCATGAATAAAAGGATTTTTTATTTTTCTTTTTCCAAATTTGATAGAGTAGTTTGCCATATTCTTGCACCCAACGATAAATCGTCGTATGAGAAACGTTAATGCCACGATCATATAAGATTTCTTGAACTTCACGATAGCTAAGGTTATAACGAAGATAGTAGCCCACGGCTACAATAATCACATCCT
>NZ_JAHLRI010000093.1:0-6274 GCF_018919685.1 Enterococcus sp. S183_ASV_20 | reverse complement strand
TTGTCGTTAAAAACATTGTACCGTAAAAGGACTGTTATATGGCCTTTTTACTTTTACACAATTATACGGACTTTATCAGCATAATACTTATATTGTTATACCATAGTTTGGAAAAATAAAAAATTATATTTCATCAACGTTTCATAAAAGGTGTGTAGAATGTTATTGAAAGTAGCTATAAAATGCTATTGTGTAAAAAATAAAGGAGGAATAATTTATGAAAAAATAGTACCAAGAGGAGCATGCCTATTACTTGCATTATGTTTGAGCTTAAGCGCAGTTGGGTGTCAAAAAAGTAAAAATAAAAGAAGGACAATCCATAAGTTCTGAAGAGGAAGGCATGTCA
Organism: Enterococcus sp. S183_ASV_20; assembly: GCF_018919685.1. Lineage (NCBI taxonomy): Bacteria > Bacillati > Bacillota > Bacilli > Lactobacillales > Enterococcaceae > Enterococcus > Enterococcus sp. S183_ASV_20. The sequence continues at coordinate 5,928 of NZ_JAHLRI010000093.1, read as the reverse complement.
ATTAATGCAAATGGCAAAAATGAAACTTTTAAGCCATCAGATTATACATTGGAGGCAAAGAAAGAATATGTTTATGAATATTTAGGGCTTAAATTTAAACTCTCAGACAAATTTAGAAATTATATAGCTGATAAAAAGATAGCGATGTTAGATGATCAAAGTCCTATAGATAAAGAACTAAAGTATGCTATTTTGACATTTGAAAAAATGACAGAAGAACAAAAGAATGCAGTTATAGAAAAGATGGGCGATGGATATAAAAATTGGCAAAATGAGCTTGAAAGAATTGGGACTATTGGTATATTTGAAAAAAATACATCAGAAGAAAAAAATCTAAAATTATAAAATGTGATACTCATACTAAAATAGGAGTTTCAAGTGATGGAAAATACGATTGCTATTTAAGCACAAATAGCGGAGCTGAAAGTAATCTTCTGGATGAATTAAAAAGAACTGAGATTCAAATTATAGATAAAAAAGAACGTCCTAAAAATGGTTTTGTGCTATCAGAAAAAACTGATTTAGAAAATACAGAAGCATTTAACAAAGAATCGGTTAAAGATTTACGTAAACTATCAACAAAGGACATAAATGGCAAGGATTTTACAAGTAAAGATTTTGAGAAGTATGATCTTACTATGGTAAATGTATTTGCAACTTGGTGTACAGCTTGTGTAAAGGAAATTCCTGATTTGGTTGAGGTTCAGAATGAAATGAAAAGCAAGGGTGTAAATATCGTTGGAGTTGTTACAGATCCTGTTGATGATAACGGTGAAAACAAGGAAGCAATTGAAAAGTCAAAGTTAATACATGAAAAGACAAAGGCTTCATATCCTTTCTTAATGCCAGATAAGACAAACTTTAATGGTAGATTGAATGGTATACAGGCTATGCCAGAGACTTTCTTTGTTGATAGTAATGGAGAAACTAAAGTTGTCTTGGATAAGGCGATAAGAATTTGTATGGAGTGTATTGGAATTGGATAGAATTAAAAATATTATAAATGGTAGTACAAAAAAAGATAAATATAAAATAAGAGATCGTTTTAAGCATTTATTTCAATCCGTTTGGTTTTTAATTACTAATTCTTACTTTGAAGGGTTTAAGACTGGTAAAATCTACGGGGGGAATTTAAAGAAAATTTGTGTTCCGGGTATAAATTGTTATTCATGCCCGGGAGCAAAAGGTTCTTGTCCAATAGGATCACTACAGGCAGTAATTGGAAATTCAAAATATAAGATTAGTTATTTTATTATATAGTTGGGATTTTGTTTTTTATAGGAGCATTGGTGGGAAGATTTGTTTGTGGATGGCTGTGTCCATTTGGATTGATTCAAGATTTGCTACACAAGATTCCCTTTTTTAAAAAAGTTGAAACATTTAAGTTTGATAAACATTTGAGAAAATTGAAATATATAATATTACTTGTATTTTTCATTAATATTACCTTTATTTTTGGTTGATATTTTAGGTCAGGGTTCTCCGTATTTTTGTAAACTTATTTGTCCGATTGGTATGCTGGAAGGAGGATTACCACTTGTTTTATTAAATAAAAGTATGAGAAGTACGATAGGTTTCTTGTATTATTGGAAAGGAATCATTCTAATAGTTACTTTGTTACTTTCTATAATTATATATAGACCTTTTTGTAAATATATATGTCCACTTAGAGCTATTTACTCAATTTTTAACCCTATTTCAATATTTAGATATAGATTGGATAAGGATAAGTGTATTAATTGTGGAAAATGTAAAAAAGTTTGCCAAATGAATAAAGATTCAGTTGAGAATTGCAATCATCTGGAGTGTATCAGATGTGGACGATGTAAAAATGCTTGTCCAGTGGATGCAATTAGTTATGGAGTAAGAAAATAGAGAGGAGTAGTTAGGAAAGTGATAAAAAATGCTATAGCATATATTACAAGAAAGAAAAATAGAACTTTAATAATTTTTATCATATTAACTATAGTTCTTTCTTGCTTGTATTCTTGTTTAACAATAATGAAATCAAGCAATGAAATAGAAAAGGCTTTATATGAAAGTTCTAATTCTTCAATATCAATAACAAAAAAAGATGGTAAATATTTTAATGTTAATCAATTTAAAGATATTGAAAAATTAAAAGAAATTGAAGAAAAAATAATTCAATATGATGGATTAGCAAAACTAAAAGATGCTAAAGTAGTTAGCGGAGAACAAAGAATAAATAGAGAAGATTTATCTGACGAATTTAAGAATGTTGTTTCACTCGAAGCTACAAATAATACTAAAAGAAATATTTTATTTAGTAGTGGAGTATTTACAATTAAAGAAGGTAAAAATATAGAAGAAAATGATAAGAATTCAATTATTGTTCATGAAGAATTTGCTAAACAAAACAATCTAAAATTAGGTGATGAAGTTGATCTTGAATTACTAGATATTGAAAAAAGTGGAAAAATAAAAAGTCATAAATTTAAAATTATAGGGATCTTTTCTGGTAAAAAACAGGAAACATATACAGGATTATCTTCTGATTTTAGTGAAAATATGGTGTTTGTAGATTATTCAACAAGCCAAGAGGTATTAAACAATTCAGAAAATAATGAAATTGCAAATAAAATTTTAATGTATTCTGGTAGTGCAGAATCTACAGACTTAGCCTTAAACAAATTGAAAGAGCTTAAAATTGATGAGTCAAAGTATTTTGTTGAAAAAGATTCTAATGCGTTTGAAGAGTCTTTAGAGTCAGTGAGTGGAATAAAATATATAATAAAAGTAATGACTTATTCTATTATGTTAGTTGGGATGGTTGTTCTTTCATTAATCTTGATTCTATGGTTAAGGGAAAGAATTTATGAAATAGGTATATTTTTATCTATTGGAACATCTAAGATACAAATTATAATGCAATTTATATTCGAGTTAATATTCATATCGATACCAAGTATAATATCTTCCTTATTTTTAGGAAATGTATTACTAAAAGTAATTGTAGATGGATTCATTAACTCAGAGGATTCAATGATTTCCGGTGGAAGTTTAATAAATAGTAGTAGTTTTATGTCAAATATAACAACGCTTGGACAAAGTTATTTAATATTAATAAGTATTATTGTTTTATCAGTTGTATTTGCTTCTTCATTAATGTTAATCAAGAAGCCTAAAGAAATCTTATCAAAAATAAGTTAGGAGAAAATAATGGATATATTAGAAATAAAGAATGTAGCATATAGTTATGCAAATTCTAAAGAAAAAGTTTTGTCAGGAGTAAATCAAAAATTTGAACTTGGGAAGTTTTATGCGATAGTAGGAAAGTCAGGAACAGGAAAATCTACACTTCTTTCCTTACTTGCTGGACTTGATAAACCTCAAACAGGAAAAATATTGTTTAAGAATGAAGATATACAAAATAAAGGATATAGTAATCATAGAAAAAATAATATATCTTTAGTATTTCAAAACTATAATTTAATAGATTATTTATCACCAATTGAAAATATTAGATTAGTAAATAAATCAGCAGATGAAAGTATCTTGTTTGAACTAGGTTTAGATAAAAAACAAATAAAAAGAAATGTTATGAAATTATCTGGTGGACAGCAACAAAGAGTAGCTATTGCTAGAGCATTGGTATCAGATGCTCCAATAATACTAGCTGATGAGCCTACTGGTAATCTAGACAGTGTTACTGCTGGAGAAATAATTAATATATTAAAGACATTAGCTAAAGATAGAAATAAATGTGTAATAGTTGTAACACATAGTAAGGAAGTAGCAGATTCTGCGGATATCATTTTAGAACTAAGTGGTAAAAAGTTGAAAAAAGTAAATAAAATGAATTTGGAGGTTGAATAATGATAAAAAATGCATTTGCTTATGTAACTAGAAAAAGTTTAAAATCATTAATTATCATATTAGTTATTTTATCTATGTCAACTTTAAGTCTCATTAGTTTATCTATTAAAGATGCTACGGACAGAGCTTCAAAAGAAACATTTGCTAATATAACAAATAGTTTTTCTATGGAGATAAATAGACAAGTAAATCCAGGAACACCTAGAGGTGGGGGAAATGTAAAAGGTGAAGATATTAAAAAGATATCTCAAACAGATAGTATAGACTCCTATGTAAAAAGAATAAACAGTGTTGCAGATTTAGTTGATTATGATATTATTGAAACTCAAGAGACTCTTGCGAATCAATCACCTGAAAGAGCAAAGAATTTTAAAAGAACAGTTATGTTAACTGGGGTTAACGACTCAACAAAAGAAACAAAATTTGTATCAGAAGCATATAAATTAGTAGAAGGAAAGCATTTAGAAAATGAAGATAAAAATAAAATCTTAATGCATAAAGATTTAGCTGAAAAAAATAACCTTAAAGTTGGAGATAAGATAAAAATAAAATCTAATTTATTTGATGCTGATAATGAGAAAGGTGCAGATGAAACAGTAGAAGTAGAAATTAAAGGTCTATTCGATGGGCATAATAGCGGTGGAGTAAGTGCAGCACAAGAACTATACGAAAATACATTAATCACTGATGTTCATACAGCTGCTAAAGTTTATGGTAATACCGAAGATACAGCTGTATACCAAGATGCAACATTCTTTGTAAAAGGTGATAAGAATCTTGATAGTGTAATAAAAGATCTTGGGAAAATAGATATAAATTGGAGAGAATATAATTTGATTAAAAGTTCATCAAATTACCCTGCATTACAACAATCTATATCAGGTATTTACTCAATTTCAAATAAATTATTTTTTGGCTCATTAATATTTGCAGGAGTTGTAGTTTCATTATTATTATTCTTATGGATGAATGCTAGAAAGAAAGAAATAGCAGTATTACTATCATTAGGTATATCAAAATTAGAAATTTTTGGTCAATTCCTAATTGAGATGGTATTTATATCAATCCCCGCATTCGTTGGTTCCTATTTCTTAGCTCAATATACAGCTGACAAGCTTGGGAATAATATATTGAATAAGGTTACTGGTGATATAGCTAAACAAATAGCTAAACAATCTGCATCTAGCCAATTAGGTGGTGGGGCAGAAGCTGAAGGATTTAACAAGACATTATCAAGTTTAGATATCAATGTATTACCTAAATTCATGATTTATGTAGTTATATTTATGAGTTTAGTACTTCTTGTATCATTGATTATTTCTTCATTCAATATATTAAGAAGGAATCCAAAAGAATTATTAATTGACAATAATTAAAATTTTCGGTGCTTTTTAGCACCAAAAATGAGAGTGTAGTATAAAGGCTCTTTGTCAAATGATGTTGGTAAAGAGAAATCTTAGAATAATTTGGACAGAACAGAAAGAAGAAACCCTCTTCCTGTTCTGTTTATTTGGTTAAAAATGTTTTGCCATGACGAATCATGATCCGTAGTTTGAAATTGTAAAAGCTGCGAAAGCCGTACGCATTGCGTTTTAATACTTTGATGTGGTTGTTTAAACATTCCAATGGTCCATTTGAATAGCTGTAGTGAAGCGCATTTTGGATCTGTGGCAGAAACTTTTTAAACGTTCGTAAAGTGGTTGTATAGGTTTCAGGAAGACCGCTGACTTCTCTGTTTAAACAGTCCTCAAATAATGACTGATCTCTTTTCTTTACCGCATAAAGAATGTCTTGGTATAACTGATAGCCTTGGCGCAGGTTGGGACAAGCAGATAACAGTCGATCGACAATCTCACTTTCAGTCAAATAATCTTTAAAACTGGCACGCCAAACCCTTTTTTCGTAGTTTAACTTTGCTTCTTCTTTTTGTAGGAGTTTCCAATAGCGTTTCAATTTTTTCCCTAACCCTCGTTGAGAGTGGGAAGTTCCTTTAAGCCGTGCCGTGGTTTCTTTCGGCTCTTTGTCAAATGATGTTGGTAAAGAGAAATCTTAGAATAATTGGAGATCAAGTGGATCAGTTCCTCTTGATCT
>NZ_JAHLRI010000092.1:0-6485 GCF_018919685.1 Enterococcus sp. S183_ASV_20 | reverse complement strand
ATTACTCTAATAAATTAGAACTTGTTGGTCCTTCTTTTGAAGAGTTAAGTTTAGAAGAAATGGAAGCGATTCAAGGTAGTGGAGATGTTCAGGCTGAGACAACTCCAGCATGTTTTACCATAGGCTTAGGAGTAGGTGCATTATTTTCAGCTAAATTTTGCTAATTTATATATTAAGAGGGCTAGTGAAACTAGCCCTCTTATACATAAAAAAGGAGTGCTTACATGGAAGATAATTTAATAAATGTTTTAAGCATAAATGAAAGATGTTTTTTACTAAAGCAAAGTGGTAAAGAGAAGTACGACATTAAAAATTTACAAGCTTGGAAAGAAAGAAAAAGTGTTCTTAAACAAGATGATTTAGACTACTTGATTAAATATAAATATGAATCACTGGATAATTTTGGATTAGGAATAACACCTATTGAAAACTTTCCTGATAAAGAAGTTGCAATTCAATACATTAAAGATCAATCATGGTATATTTTTTTTGAATCCATTTTAGATTCTTATAATGATAGTGAAGAGAAATTATTAGAAGTAGATGCTAGTTATCCTTTTAGATATTTCTTACAGTATGCTCGTTTATTTTTACTTGATTTAAACTCAGAGTTAAATATTTGTACAAAAGAATTCATTATTAATTTATTAGAAACTTTAACACAAGAGCTTATTCACTTAACAAGTAAAACATTAGTGCTAGATTTGCATACTTTTAAAAAAAATGAACCTCTAAAGGGAAATGATAGTAGCAAGCGATTTATCTATTATCTAAAAAAAAGATTTAACTCTAAAAAAGATATAATAGCTTTTTATACATGCTATCCTGAGTTGATGCGTATTACTGTTGTTAGAATGAGATATTTTTTAGATAATACTAAACAAATGCTTATAAGAGTGACTGAAGATTTACCTAGCATACAAAATTGTTTTAACATACAATCCTCAGAGCTTAACTCTATATCAGAATCACAGGGAGACTCTCATAGTCGCGGAAAAACTGTTTCTACACTAACTTTTTCTGATGGAAAGAAGATAGTATACAAGCCAAAGATTAATAGCGAGAATAAATTAAGAGATTTTTTTGAATTTTTAAATAAAGAATTAGAGGCAGATATTTATATAGTTAAAAAAGTTACTAGAAATACCTATTTCTATGAAGAATATATAGATAATATAGAAATAAATAACATAGAAGAAGTAAAAAAATATTATGAAAGGTATGGTAAACTAATCGGAATAGCTTTCTTATTTAATGTTACAGACTTACACTATGAGAATATAATCGCTCATGGAGAATACCCTGTTATCATAGATAACGAAACTTTTTTTCAACAAAATATTCCTATAGAGTTTGGTAATAGCGCAACAGTAGATGCTAAATATAAATATTTAGATTCTATAATGGTGACAGGGCTAGTACCATATTTAGCGATGAAAGATAAGTCAGATTCGAAGGATGAAGGGGTTAACCTTAGTGCGTTAAACTTTAAAGAGCAAAGCGTACCGTTCAAGATATTAAAAATTAAAAATACATTTACTGATGAAATGCGTTTTGAATATCAAACACACATTATGGATACTGCAAAAAATACTCCAATTATGAATAATGAAAAAATTAGTTTTATCAGCTATGAAAAATATATAGTTACTGGTATGAAAAGTATTTTAATGAAAGCAAAGGATTCTAAGAAAAAAATATTGGCATATATTAATAATAATTTACAAAATCTTATAGTTAGAAATGTAATCAGACCAACTCAAAGATATGCTGATATGTTGGAATTTTCATACCATCCTAATTGCTTTTCTAATGCAATAGAGAGAGAAAAAGTACTTCATAATATGTGGGCCTATCCATATAAGAATAAAAAGGTAGTTCATTACGAATTTTCAGACTTAATAGATGGAGACATACCCATTTTTTATAACAATATCTCAAAAACATCATTAATAGCTAGTGACGGGTGCTTAGTAGAAGATTTTTATCAAGAAAGCGCTCTGAATAGATGCCTAAATAAAATAAATGATCTTTGTGATGAAGATATTTCTATTCAAACCGTTTGGCTAGAAATTGCTTTGAATATTTATAATCCATATAAATATATTAATGATTTGAAAAATCAAAATTCAAATAAATATATTTATACTGGCTTAGAGCTAAACGGTAAAATTATTCAAGCATGTCAGAAGATAGAGAAAAAAATTTTCAAGAGAGCTATTTTTAATAAAAAAACCAATACTGTAAATTGGATTGACATAAAGTTGGATCAAGATTGGAATGTGGGAATCCTAAATAATAATATGTACGATGGATTGCCTGGTATATTCATATTTTATGTGGCTCTTAAATACATTACAAAGAATCATAAATATGACTATGTAATTGAATGTATAAAAAATTCAATTTATACAATACCATCTGAAGATATATTGTCAGCTTTTTTTGGAAAAGGAAGTTTAATATATCCTTTACTTGTAGATTACCGCTTAAATAATGATATAAACTCTTTAAATGTAGCCGTAGAAATTGCAGACATGTTGATTGAAAAGAAACCGATAAATAATGGCGAGTTAAAAAATGATTGGATCCACGGGCATAATAGTATAATAAAAGTTTTATTATTGTTATCCGAGATAACAGAGGATGAAAAATATAGAAAATTTTCATTAGAAATTTTTGAAAAATTATCCGAAGAACCCTATTTTAATTTCAGAGGATTCGGACACGGTATATATAGCTATGTCCATCTTCTATCAAAATTCAATAGGATAGATAAGGCAAATTCTTTACTTCATAAAATTAAAGAATCATACTTTGAAGAAGAACCTAAAAACAATAGTTGGTGTAAGGGAACTGTAGGTGAACTTTTAGCGACAATTGAATTATATGATGATAACATTTCAAATATAGATATTAATAAAACCATAGCATATAAAAATAAAGATTGTCTGTGCCATGGAAATGCAGGTACTTTAGAAGGGCTAATTCAATTAGCTAAAAAAGATCCTGAAACTTATCAGTATAAAAAAAATAAACTTATTAGCTATATGCTAAATGATTTTGAAAAAAATAATACACTAAAGGTTGCCGGAAGTGAGTATTTAGAATCACTAGGATTCTTTGTAGGAATCAGTGGTGTGGGTTATGAATTATTGAGAAACCTAGATTCTGAAATTCCGAATGCATTACTTTTTGAGTTATAAGAGGTGTAATTATGAAAAGATTGAAGTACGTTGCGCAAGGAGAGCATAGTGAATGTGCTTTGGCATGTATCACTATGCTACTTAATTATTATGGTAATCAAAGTACACTAGTAGAACTAAGGGAAAAATATGGGGTGCCCAAAGGAGGACTAACTATCAAGAATATTCGTACTGTCTTTGACGAATATGGATTTGATGTATCGACATTTAAATCAAGTTTTTCAAATTATTTAGATCTTCCGACTCCTGTAATAAGTTATTGGAATAATCAACATTTTGTGGTCATAGAGAAAATAAAAAAGAAGAAAGTATTAATCTTAGATCCTGCAAGTAATAAACGCTGGATTGATATTTCAGAATTCAAAAAAAATTTTTCAAATATATTAATATACGCACATAAGAAAAAGACTAAAAAAGAAGGCAAAAGGAAACAGTTTTTTTTAAAGTCATTTATTTTTACAAAATTCAAAAGATATTTCTTTAGTTTAATAATATTATCATTTGTTTCACAACTTTTATTACTCTTAATTCCTATTGCAACAAAGTATTCGATAGATAATATTAGATCTTTTCAAGAAATTCCTACCTATGTTCTGTTATTAATATTAACTAGTTTTTTTTCTGTTTTATATGTAGTTCAATCCTTAAAAAGCTCTGTAGTAGCAGAATTTCAGTATGAATTTGATTTTAAATTAATGTTTTCTTATATTGATAAACTTTTTAGTATGCCACTAATGTATTTTAGTAATAGATCAACTGGAGAATTAGTGTTTAGAGCGAACTTAAATATTTATATTAGGCAAATATTGTCTCAAAAGGTAATAACAACTTTAATAGATAGTCTTTTTTTAGGGATATATTTGTTTTTAATGGTTAACTATTCTATTTTACTGACAATAATAGCTCTTGTTCTAATCTCTTTAATAGCTTTTTTAAGTATTATAAATTCGCATACAATAAAAAGATTTGTAGATAAAGAAATAATGGAACAAGGAAACGTCCAGAGAATTATTACAGAAGCAATTGAAGGAATTGAAACCATTAAATCTGCTAATGCAGAAAAGAGTTTTTTGTTAAATTGGAAAAACATGTTTACGTCTCAACTATTAATTACAAAAAATAAAAATAGATATATAGCTATTTTTGGAATATTACCAGAAATCATACAAAGTGTAATGCCAGCTCTATTTTTAATAATAGGTATTAAATTAATAATCAACAATTCTTTGTCATTAGGATCACTAATTGGTTTTGTTTCTATAGTAACAATGGTTATGAAGCCAATTCTAAGTTTGGTTTCCTCTTATAATGACTTTCTACTATTAAATGTATATTTTCAAAAATTATCTGAAGTTTTAACTTATGAAGAAAAAAATGATTTTAATAATAAAAAAGGAAATGTTGGAAAAGAAGAGTTTATTTATAGGGTTAATAATGTTTACTATACTATATCTGTTTTTGAAAAAAATATTTTAAATGGTATTTCTTTTGACATAAGAAAAGGGGATAAAGTTGCTATTGTTGGTAGAAGTGGGTCAGGGAAATCTACTTTACTAAAACTATTGGCTGGATTGTTACAACCTTCTAATGGAGAAATATTGTATGAAGGCTATCCTTTATCAAACAACTCCAATAATAGAAGAAACATTTTTTATGTTAATCAAAATGCGCATATTTTTAATGAAACTATCGAAAAAAATATTTCTTTAGAGTTTAAACCGAATTCTTCTATAAATGAGAAAAAAAGACTAAAAGAAAGTATGAGTAAATCAAAAATGGATGAGGTACTTTTAGGAATTCCTCAGTATGAGAAAACTATAGTATCAGAAAATGGTAGTAATTTCTCTGGTGGTCAAAGGCAAAAGATTGCTTTAGCTAGAGCGTTCTATTCTAATGTGAATACATTACTTTTAGATGAACCTACATCTGCAATGGATAATATTTCAGAATTTGAAGTTTTTTCTAATTTATTAGATGAGAAAAGAACAGTTATTACTGTTGCTCACAGAATTAGTACGGTGAGAAACTTTGATAAAATTATATTAATGGATAATGGTGAAATAGTATGTATTGGAAAGCATGAAGATCTTATTGAAAATAGCGAGTTATATCGTTCACTGTATTACAAAAAACAACAATTTGGAGGTACAAAATGAAAAAAAGAGGATTGACTTATATTTTAATCTCATATATTTTTTTAACATTAGGAACAACAGGTTATGCATCAGATCTCTCAAATAATATTTCATTTTTTATTGATAATTCGCAAACAACTGCTATAGAAGAAATTGAGTCTGAATTATCTTCTGAAAAAGTAGATTATATACAGGAAATAGGATTAGTTAGTTTTAAAAACCTGGATGATAGTGATAGGAAGTTTATAGGTAAATATTTTAATGTTTCGGAAGGGAAAAAATTACCAGATTTTAAACCTGAAGAAGTTAATAGTTCTATTTTAAACATTAATATTTTAAACAAAGATTTTAAGTCTTTTAATTGGCCATATAAAAAAATTTTATCTCATATTGATCCAGTGAAAGAACAACTAGGGAAAGATATAACCATAGCTCTAATTGACTCGGGGATTGATAGGCTTCATCCTAATCTTCAAGACAATAACCTAAGATTAAAAAACTATGTTAATGATATTGAGTTAGATGAATATGGTCATGGTACACAAGTTGCTGGAGTAATAGACACGATTGCTCCAAGAGTAAATTTAAATTCTTATAAGGTGATGGATGGGACAGATGGAAACTCTATAAATATGCTTAAAGCTATAGTTGATGCTACAAATGATCAAGTAGATATAATAAATGTGAGTCTTGGATCATATAAAAATATGGAAATAGACGACGAAAGATTTACTGTAGAAGCATTCAGAAAAGCTGTTAACTATGCAAGAAAAAATAACATTCTAATTGTTGCATCAGCAGGAAATGAGTCGCGTGATATAAGCACTGGTAATGAAAAACATATACCAGGAGGACTAGAGTCTGTAATTACCGTCGGAGCTACAAAAAAGAGTGGTGATATTGCTGACTATTCTAATTATGGGTCTAATGTATCTATATATGGTCCTGCAGGAGGATATGGTGACAATTACAAAATAACAGGACAAATTGATGCTCGTGAAATGATGATGACTTATTACCCTACATCGCTAGTTTCTCCACTAGGCAAAGCTGCTGACTTTCCAGATGGTTATACACTTTCTTTTGGAACAAGTTTAGCAACTCCAGAAGTAAGCGCAGCTTTAGCAGCTATTATGTCAAAGAA
>NZ_JAHLRI010000091.1:0-6534 GCF_018919685.1 Enterococcus sp. S183_ASV_20 | reverse complement strand
TCCTTGTACCGTTCTTCTTTGGTATTTTGTTTATCAGCTTAGTCCAAGGGATGCCTTTAGATGCAAACGGCAATATGCATGCGCAATTTACGGATTATTTTAATCTGTTTTCAATTGTTGGTGGAGTAGCCTTAACATTACTTTGCTACTTACACGGCATGAACTATATTGCTTTAAAAACAGAAGGCCCAATTCGCGAACGTGCTCGAAATTATGCAGAAATCTTATACGGCGTTTTATATGTCGGTTTAGTTGTTTTTGCAGTGTTGATGTACTTCAAAACGGACTTTTATGAAAAGAACTTTGCGGTCACTTTAATTTTAACGTTAGCAATTGTGGTCTTAACGGTCATTGCCAATGTTGGGGTGTTTAAACGCAAAGAGATGTTAGCTTTTCTAGCGAGTGGTTTAACATTAGTTGTACTAGTTGCTCTCTTGTTCAGTGGCTTGTTCCCACGTGTTATGATTGGTAGTGAAGGTTTTGATTTGTTGATTAAAGATGCAACAAGCACACCATATACACTAAAAATTATGACGTGGATTTCTTTAAGCATTTTACCATTCGTGTTAGCTTATACTGCTTGGTCCTATTATATTTTCAGAAAACGTATTTCACAGACAGCCGTACCAGAGGGGTATTAAATCTATGATTGATAAAGACATCTTACAGATGCCTAAAATCAAAAAAATTCTTGTCTTGCTTGCAGGTTTTTCTTTCCTGCAAGCAGTCTTTATAATTGGGCAAGCTTTTTTTCTTTCAAAAGCCATTGTCGGCCTTTGGAGTGGCGGGCATCTTAACCAACAACTACAGAGTATTTTACTCTTTTTTATTTTTTATCTTGGTCGACATGTTATTACGTATTTTCGTGAGAGAATGCTCGATACATTTAGTTATGAACGCTCGAAAGAATTACGCGAACAATTATTAACCAAAATTTTCCGTTTGGGGCCAAATGTTGTTCAAAAAAATGGAACTGGAAATATGGTTACCATGGCTTTAGAAGGCATCAGTCAAACCGAAAATTATTTACAATTGATTTTGACAAAAATGATGAATATGATGATTATTCCTTGGATTATTTTGGCCTTTGTTTTTACACAAGATATTCGTTCAGGCGTAACATTGCTGATTGTTTTTCCGATTATTATTATTTTTATGATTGTGTTAGGTTATGCAGCACAAAGTAAAGCGGACAAGCAATATGCGGCGTTTCAAATGCTTTCCAATCATTTTATTGATTCCTTGCGAGGAATTGACACGCTGAAACTGTTTGGGTTGAGTAAAAAATATGCTGGAAGTATTTACCATACAAGTGAACGATTCAGAAAAGCGACCATGAGTACATTGAAAATTGCTATTTTATCAACCTTTGCGTTAGACTTTTTTACGACATTATCGGTAGCTGTTGTGGCAGTTTTCCTTGGATTAAGTTTATTAAACGGCACGATTTTATTATTTCCTGCCTTGGTTACTTTAATTTTAGCACCTGAGTTCTTTTTACCGATTCGTGATTTTTCAAGTGATTATCACGCAACCTTAGATGGAAAAAACTCTTTTCAAGCGATCCAAGCGGTATTAGCATTGCCAGAAGCAGAACAGACCGATGTGCTCACGTTAGATGATTGGCATCAAGAAAGTCAGTTGTCAGTCACAGCGTTAAATTTTTCCTATGAAGATGCAACGCAAGAAGCGATTCAATCGTTGCAATTCTCTGTTGATGGTCGCAAAAAGATTGGAATTATCGGGGCGAGTGGTTCTGGTAAGTCAACGTTAATTAATTTATTAAGCGGCTTTTTATTACCAACAGAAGAAACGAGTCAATTGGCGATAAATGGCCAAACGATTCCACATTTTTTACAAAAAGACTGGCAAAAACAAATCCTTTATATTCCGCAAGCACCATATATTTTTCAAGATACTTTGGCAAACAATATTCGCTTTTATACACCTGAAGCAACAGATGAGGCGATTCAGCAAGCGATTCAGTTAGTTGGCTTAGACGAGCTGGTTAAAGACCTTCCCGAAGGAATTCATACCTTGATTGGGGAAAGTGGTCGAATGTTAAGTGGGGGACAAGCGCAACGAGTAGCGTTGGCCCGCGCCTTTGTCGATCAAAAACGCCACGTCTTGCTGTTTGATGAGCCGACAGCGCATTTGGATATTGAAACAGAAGTTGAAATGAAAGAGCGCATGTTGCCATTAATGAACAATCATCTTGTCTTTTTTGCGACACATCGTCTGCATTGGATGGAAGAAATGGATTACATTTTAGTGATGGAAAAAGGTCAATTAGTGGAACAAGGAACGCTAGCAGAGTTGATTGAAAAAGATGGCTACTATGTTCAATTAATGAAGCAAATGAGGGGAGGACGCCAATGATGGAAAAACAGCCGACAACGAAAGACGTTTGGAAAAACGATCAATGGGTTCGTCCTTTCTTAAAACGCTATAAAAAAACCTTGTATTTTGCCTTACTTTTAGGCTTCTTGACGTTCTTTAGCGCAGGGGCATTAATGTTTACGTCTGGTTACTTAATCAGTCGTGCGGCTTCCTTACCAGAGAATATTTTATTAATTTATATTCCCATTGTTTTAACAAGAGCATTCGGGATTGGCCGTCCTGTTTTTCGTTATGTGGAGCGTCTAACGAGTCATAACTGGGTGTTAAAAATGACCTCTGATCTGCGCTTGAAACTTTATAATGTACTAGAAAAAGATGCGATTTTCTTTAAGACAAAATATCGCACTGGGGATATCTTAGGTTTGCTTTCGGAGGATATTAATCATATCCAAAACTTGTATTTACGAACGATTTTCCCAACCGTTATTGCTTGGATTTTGTATATCTTTTTAGTGATTGCATTAGGTTTCTTTTCTTGGTGGTTTGCTTTATGCATGTTACTGATGTTAGGAGTGGTTGTTTTTCTATTACCACTTGTTTCAGTTCTAGTGAATGGTGCGCGTCAAGAAAAACATAAATATGCCAAAAATGAGTTATATCAAACACTAACCGACAATATTCTAGGTGTGTCTGATTGGGTATTTAGTCAACGTGGCTCTGAATTCGTTGCTCGTTATGAAACAGATGAAGCAAACGTTCGTGCATTAGATGAAAAAATGAAGCAATTTAACCGTGGCCGAGACTTTGTTTTACAACTTCTGTTTGGTGTGATTGCGATTGCTGTCTTAGCTTGGACAAGTGTGCGGTTTCCAGGTAATCATGGGGGCGCAGCCAATTGGATTGGGGCCTTTGTTTTAACCGTTTTTCCGTTAATTGATGCCTTTGCTCCGCTACCTGCTGCAGCACAGGAAACAACGATTTATAAGGATTCCATTCGTCGTTTTAATGAGCTTCCTGAAGGGGAAGATGACTCAACAGAAGCGCCTGTTCAGCCAAATGGCACCAGTTTATCGATAGAACATTTGTCTTTTGCATATGAAAATCAAGAGAAAAAGGTATTAAATGACTTATCGTTAACAATTCCTGAAAAACAAAAATTAGCGATTTTAGGACGCAGTGGTTCCGGAAAGAGTACGTTGGCTTCGCTCATTCGTGGTGATTTACGGCCTACTTCGGGAGAAATCCTTTTAGGAAATATCCCAACTGAGGCATTTGGTGAGACGATGACTGAATATATTGGGGTTATGCATCAAGCACCGTACCTATTTCGAACAACCATTTTAAATAATATTCGGATTGGTAGAGAAGAAGCAAGCGAAGCAGAAGTTTGGGCGGTTTTAGAAAAAGTTGGCTTAAAAGAAATGGTTGCCCAATTACCAGAAGGTTTACAAACAATGGTGGATGAAGCAGGTTTGCGTTTTTCTGGTGGCGAACGACATCGCTTGGCGCTAGCGCGGATTCTTTTGCAAGATACACCGATTGTGTTATTAGACGAACCAACTACTGGTTTAGATCCAATTACAGAACAGCAATTGCTGGAAACCTTTTTTGAGGCATTAAAAGATAAAACCGTCATCTGGATTACCCACCATTTGCAAGGCGTAACTTTGATGGATCAAGTGATCTTTATTGAAGATGGCCAATTAGAGATGAGTGGTACGCCAGAAGAATTACTTGCAACCAATGCGCATTATCAGAAACTTTACCGAATTGATCGTGGCATTAGTTCTTTCGAGGAATAAAAAAACGACTGGTTGTTGATTAAAGCAAACAATCAGTCGTTTTTCTATTTCAATTAATGGCAATTCTTCCATAAAACGTTTAAAATGAACGATGTAATAAGAGCTCAGTTAAGGAAAGTAAGGTTTCTTTTGCTGTGCCATCAGGCAATTGTTGAATATCAGTGATTGCTTTGTTGGTTACTTTTTTAGCAAAAGCTTGTGCTTCTGTAACGCCATGATAGTCATTAACTAGCGCCGCAACTTCAGCTGCCTCTTCTAAGGTAATGGCGCGTCCTTTATCCAAATAAGGGCTGAATACGTGAGGTGCTGCTTGATAAGCGAAGAGAAGGGGTAACGTATAAACACCTTGTGACAAGTCTTCTAAAGCGGGCTTTTTCAAGGTTTCCGTGTCGGCAGTATAATCTAAAATATCGTCATAGACTTGAAAAGCAATGCCAATATGACGG
This sequence comes from Enterococcus sp. S183_ASV_20, assembly GCF_018919685.1. Lineage (NCBI taxonomy): Bacteria > Bacillati > Bacillota > Bacilli > Lactobacillales > Enterococcaceae > Enterococcus > Enterococcus sp. S183_ASV_20. The sequence goes on along the minus strand of NZ_JAHLRI010000091.1, from coordinate 1,946 downwards.
CCAATTCGTTTAGCTAAACGTTGGACTTCTTTTGAACTATGACCGAAATAGGCCCCTTCAAGACAGCTTAGTGAAAAAAGTTCGGCTGTTTTGCCGTTGACACTTCTTAAATAAGCAGGAATCGACATGCGGCGGTCAAATCGATGACTCATTTGATCGAGTTCACCAAGTAATAACCGTTTCATTCCTTGTGCATTGATTTTCATAAATTCAGAGCCATTCATGGCATCTGCAATCAAAGTAAAGAATTCAGTGAATAGTAAATCACCTGTGTAAACAGCCACGTCTTTACCATATTGTGATTGAATAGTCACAGCGCCTCGGCGCAATGGAGAATCGTCAATAATGTCATCGTGAATCAACGTAGCCATATGTAGGATTTCCAAAGATGCAGCTATTTTTAATAATTGTTGTTTCTCTTGTTTTTCTTCATCACCCAGTTGAGCAAAAAGAAAGAAAAAAGCGGGGCGTAATAATTTGCCGCCAGAACGAGCCAAAGTTACTAAGGCTTCTTCAATGTCTTCGTTGCGTGTTTGCAACGTTTGTTCAATTAATTCACATGTTTCCGTTAAAGAACGTTCAACGTCAGGAAACGACTTCCAAAATGTGTTCATAAATATACTACGATCCTTTCAGTGGTTCAATACTATTTGATTGTATACGAATTGGCGAAAGAAATACAGTAATTAAGTTTTAAAAGTAACAAAGTTTGTAAAAAAGTAGCGGAGGGATAGTTTGAATCGAGAAATATTTTTTGAATTAGTAGAATTAAAAGCAAAAACAGCGAGTGTTTTGCCATTTTTGTTAGGAATTTGTTTTAGTTGGTACCAATATGGGCGACTTCATGTTGGTTATGTTTTAATTTTTTTCATTGCGATGTTTATTTTTAATATGGCGGTCGATATTTTAGATAATTATAATGATTACCATCATGCCACAGAAGTTCATGATTATAAGGAAAAAACGAATATTATCGGTCGAGAAAATTTATCTTTGCCATTAATACGCAAAATGATTTTTTGGATGATTCTCGTTTCTGCTTTGATGGGGATTGGGTTGTCATTCATTGTCGGCTGGCCGCTATTAATTATGGGTCTTTATTGTTACTTAATTGGTATTTTTTATTCATCGGGACCGAAACCTTTGTCCAGTCTACCATTAGGGGAAGTTTTCTCAGGATTTACAATGGGGTTCATGATTACCCTTATTTGTGTCTACATTAATACGTTTGAAGTTTTCAATTGGTCAGCAGCTAATTTATGGGGGATTTTCTTAGTCGCCTTACCTAACACTTGTTACATTGCTAACTTAATGTTAGCAAATAATATCTGTGACTTAGAGGAAGATGAAAATAACAAGAGATATACATTAGTTCATTACCTTGGCAAAGCAAGTTCTTTGAAATTATTCGTCGGATTAAATACAATAGCAATGTTAGCCATTTTGTTAGCTGTCGGTTTAGGATTAACCCCGCCAACAATGTTACTCATGCTTTTAACTTTACCTTTTGTACGGAAACAAACCCAAGCCTTACTGAAGGAACAAGTGAAGAGTAAAACATTTGTTTGTGCTGTGAAGATCTTAGCTGTGGGAGCAACTGCACAAGTGCTATTTTTTGCCATAGGTTTGTGGTGGCTGTAAATTTTTTATAGAGTGGAAGGGAATCAAAATGAATAAGAAACATGTTGTTATTTTAGGTGCTGGTTACGCAGGCTTAAAAACATTACGCGAATTACAAAAAGGCGCCAAAGACGTCGAAATTACTTTAGTGGATCGTAACAACTATCACTACGAAGCAACGGATTTGCATGAAGTTGCTGCTGGAACACAACCAGCTGAAAAAATCACATACAATATTATGGATGTTGTCGATGAAAAAATGACCACCTTTATCCAAGGAACAGTTAAAACAATTGATGCTGCAACACAAACAGTTGCTTTAGAAG
>NZ_JAHLRI010000090.1:0-6611 GCF_018919685.1 Enterococcus sp. S183_ASV_20 | reverse complement strand
GCTATGGATGCATTTAACAGCATTCAAAATTCAGGTTTTGTGATGAATCTTCAGTGGGCTTTTAAGTGGATTAGTGATGCTATAAAAAATGTAGCTCAGATTGTACAAAAAGAACTGCCTGAAATCAAAGGGATTTTTGAGGATACGGGCAGTCAAGTGTCTATGATATTTACGAAATTGGCAGGAGTATTTAGTACATGGTCAATTACTTTTGCCGATATTTTCACAGCTGTAGTACCTAAAGCGATAGAAATTTTTAAATCTGCATTTAAAACAATAAATACAGTAGTATTACCTGCGATTGAAAAAATCGTAGAGGTGATTTGGGACATATCAGGGGCTGTGAGTGAAGTTATCGTAAACGAGGTCATCCCTGCATTTGATAAATTTACAAACACCATATCTAAAAACAAGACATTATTCAACTCACTCAAATCGGTAGTAGTAGGAGTAGGAGCGGCATTCATAACGTATAAAGGTATTATGAAAGGTATTAAAATTGCCCAAGAAGCATATAATACCGTAATGTTTGCTTCTAAGTTAGCAACAAAAGGCTTAGATGCAGCAACGATAGCATTAGGCAAAGCCCAAGGTTCTTCTACTTTAGCTTTTAAACTAAATGTAGCGGCTGTCAAAGCGGCAGCGGTAGCGCAAAGAATATATAACGCAGCTCTAAATGCTAACCCGTTTGTTTTAATAATATCTGCAGTTGTTGCTTTGGTTGCAGCAGTCATTTATTTATGGAAAACAAATGATAAATTTAGAAAAGTGGTTATTAATGCATGGAATGCAGTCAAAGAAACCGCATTGAAGGTATTTAAAAGTGTAGCCGACTTTGTTAAACAAACTTGGGATTCAATCGTTAAAACAGCTAGTGGGTTAAAAGATAGCTTAGTAAAAACGTGGAATGATATTACCGCTAAAGTCTCAGAAATTTGGAAGAAATTCACGGATGCTGGCAAGAAAACATTTGATGGTTTCAAAAAAACAGTAGAAAACGTTTTTAACGGCATTAAGAATTTTCTACAAACAGTGTGGAATGTAATATACGCTGTAGTAGGGGCGATAATCGTTAATACAATTAATATCTGGAAAGGTATTTTTGATGGTTTTAAAGCGTATTTTCAATATCTATGGGATCTCATAAAAGCAATTGCTACCGGTGTATGGGAAAAAATAGGTGATACCGTCACAGGAATAATTAACGGTTTCATTGGAGTTATTAAGGGTATTTTTGATGCGTTTAAAACTTTCTTTCAACAGATATGGGATGCTGTCGTTTACTCTGTAACAATCGCTTGGAACGGAATTAAAAATACAGTTACTTCAGTTTCTACGGCTATTAAAAATTTTGTCACTCCTATATTTAATGCTATTAAAACGACGATTACTAATGTCTTTAACGCAATTAAAAACACAGCAACTAACGTTTGGAATGCTATTAAAACAACAATCTCTAATGTTGTGCAGGCTATCCTTAACTTTGTTACACCGATATTTAATACTATGAAAAACACGATAACAAACATTTTTAATGCCATTAGAAACACGGCTTCTAGTGTATGGAATAGTATTAAAACGACTATTTCCAATATCGTTACTTCTGTTAAAAACACAGTGATAAATATTTTTAATGCTTTAAAAAATTCAATTACAAACATTTTTAACGCAATTAGAAATACAGCATCTACTGTTTGGAATAGTATTAAATCAACCGTTTCTAACATAGTAAGTGCTATGGTGAACACCGTTAAAAATCTATTTAATGGTATGAAAAATGCGGTTTCTTCCATTTGGGAAGGGGTCAAATCAGTAATAACCAATGTTGTTAATGCTGTTAAAAACACCATATCTAATGTATGGGGTGGCATTACGGGGACTGTTTCAAACATCTTTAACGGCGTGAAAAATGCTATTGATGGACCCATGAACGCGGCTAAGAATCTCGTAAAAGGTGTAGTCGATGCGATTAAAGGGTTCTTTAACTTTAATATTAGTTGGCCGAAAATTCCTCTACCACACTTTTCTATCAGTCCGGCGGGTTGGTCTGCGGGTGACTTACTGAAAGGTAAAATACCAAGCTTGGGCATAGAGTGGTACAAAGATGGTGGTATCATGACGCAACCTACCATATTTGGCATGAACGGAAATAACGCAATGATAGGTGGAGAAGCAGGAGCTGAGGCTGTCGCACCGATTGACACGCTGTTAGGATATGTTGAAACTGCAGTGAGAGGTGTAATGGCTGAACAAAAAGACGGAGATATCAATGTTACACAATATATTACAAGTCCCGAGCCTTTAACGCCTAGAGAAATTGCAAGAGAAACAAAATATAAGTTGCAGGACCTTGCAACACTGAGAAGATAGGAGGTAGGTTGGATGTACGAACTTATATACAAGAACTCGGAAGGTTCTTTGATTAGTTTCGGTGTTCAACCACCTTTTACCGTTAAAAGTAAAACAGGATTCGGAGCTGTTGAAAATAAGATCATAACAGAAGAACAATATGGACTAGATGGTGTTATTAAAGTTTCGGAGCGTTTAGATAAGCGCGATTTAACGATAAAAGGTGAAATAATTGCTAAAGGAACAAAGGATCTTTTCAATTTACAGCATGAGATGATAAAAACGTTAAATCCTAAAATAGCTGGCACTTTAATTTATAGGATGTTTGATCATGAATTTCAAATTGATGTTTTAGTAGTCAAAGCGCCAGATTTACCTGATCCTGCTAAAAATATTACGCAGGTCTTTACCTGTACTTTTTTAGCTTTAGACCCGTATTGGTCAGATATGAGCAAGTATAATACGCTAATTCCTTTAGCTGTTGCTACGAAAAAACATACGTGGCCGTTAGAAATAACTAAAGGGTATGAGTTTGCTACGCTAAAAAGTGGTGAAATTGTACCAGTAACTAATGATGGTGATGTGTCAGTAGGTGGTACGTTTTATTTTTCTTTGGGTGCAGAAGCGACAGATCCAGAAGTATATAATGTAATTACTCAAGAGTTTTTCCGTTTTAAAGGCTCCTTTCAGGCAGGTACTAAATTTAAATTAGTTACTACTCGAGGGCAGAAAGAAGCGATAATGACAGATCCTAATGGAGTTGAAACTAATGCTATGCCATTGCGAGATTCTAATTCTACTTTTTTGCAGCTTGAAAAAGGCGATAACTATTTTCAAGTAAAGGCTACTACAGGTATTGGGAATGTAATTGTACAACTTGACTTTCAGCCGTTGGTAGGCGGTGTGTAATGGAATTAGAGATTTTTACGCAGGATGTAAATAACCAATGGAATTTTATTTCCGAAAAAGTTTTCGATGGTTTCAAAAGCTTAACGGTTAATCTTAACTATTATAGCTATTCGACTTTTGAGCTGTTTGTGGGTTTAACACCAACGAATATAAAAATGTTTATTCCAGACACTGTTATTTATATGGAAGGTCTGTATTTCTATATTGATGCTGTAGTGGTTGACGATCAAGCGACAGCACAAATAAAAGTATCAGGAAAATCGCTGTTAGGTAAGGCTTTAGATCGTATTGTTTATCGAATATATAATAAAACAGCGCCGCCAGAACAGATTGTGTGGGAACATCTTAATAACGAAGTGGTAAATCCTTCAGATACGAAAAGAAAAATTCAATACTTAAGATTGGGCCCTCGACCTAGTTTAGGGAATAGTTCTATTCAATATCAAAATAGCTATGGAGTGGTAGCCGAAGAAATTGAAACGCTTTGCACATCCTATGACTTTGGGATACGAGAGGTGGCTACTAAGTTAGGTGCACCTGGCAATACGTTAACCATCTTTAAAGGTAGAGATGTTTCTAGAACTATCGAGTTTTCAGATGAATATGAAAACTTAACCAAGGCGGGTTATCAGAATAATAACTTTGATGAATCTTCAACTGCTATTGTTTTTGGTGAAGGTGAAGGAACTGAACGGAAAAGTGTTGTTGTTGGAAATAATAAAACGGGACTGCAACGTAAAGAGTTGTACGTCGATGCTCGAGACTTACAAAAGAATACAGATGAAGTGACTTTGACCGATTCGCAATATATTGAAGCCTTAAAAAATCGAGGAAATAGTAAGCTTTCAGAGCGTAAACGAATTTTGACGTTAAGTGGTGAAGTTCCTACAAGTTCAAAATTGTTTAAATTAGGTGAAGATTATCAATTGGGTGACACGATTACTATTAAATCAAATTTATATAACTTGAAAAAAACATCAACTATAACAACTATTAAAAAGACCTATGATTCTAAAGGTCTTTTTATTGAACCGATTTTCGGTAAAGAAACACCTACTATTTTTGATGTTTTAGGAAGGAAGTAGGAGGTAACAAATGGAATGGAGTTTTCCGTGGCTATCTATTGATGGCGATAGAATGTATGATGACAGCGACTTCTCAAGATTTTTTGAGGGGCTTTTTTCTTATGGCGTTTCGCTGACAACAGCTAATGCACTGAAAGTTACCGCCAGTCCTAATGGCGGGATGAAAGTACAAGTTGATTCAGGTTATTCATTTACCGGTAAAGTTTTCTTAAATAGTAGTGCGAAAGCTTTAAGTATTGACGTAGCAAGCAGCACGCAAGACAGAACAGACAGTATTGTGGTTCGAATGGATAAAAGTGTACGTGATGTATTTTTAGCTGTTAAAAAGAACGATACGACAGTAACCCGTACATCGGATGTCTACGAGCTACAGTTAGCCACAATAAGAGTGCCCCGAAATGTTTCTAGTATTACAGGCGATTTAATCACAGATAAACGGGCAGACGAGAAAGTGTGCGGTTATTCATCGCCGTTTCAAAAAGTCAATGTTTCAGGGTTAGAAGATCAATACACAGCTCTATTAAAAGCGATTATTGATAAGATGAACCAATACACAGAAGATGAAAAAGTAAAATTTGAAGCAGATATGCAAGCAATCCTTACCAAGGGAAACGAGTATATACAACAAGCACAGGCAGATTGGCAGACGTTTTTAGAGAGTATCTCTCAATCGATGGAGGGCGATGTAGCTTTAAATCTACAGAAACAAATCACAAGTTTAACACCAGATCAACTGTTATTCACAAAAAACGATTTACCTTTTGATTACCCGATGGTTGAAGTATTGGCTTTAATAAACGGTTTTGGTATTACACCTTTAGGAGAGGAGAACTGGTTAGGAGACATTCCAGAAACTATACCGAATAGAATCGGTTATCCAAAAAAAAATGCTATTACGGTGAAAGTGCCTACCGATTGGAAAATGTCAGCGCCTAAAATAAGTGAAGTCAGTCCGTTTGTATATTTATTAAACGAAGGAAATAAAAGTGTGCAAATTAAAATAAAGGGGTCGAATTAGATGAAAACAAATTTTGAACGTGGTCAACTAAATGCACAAGATGATTTAAACGCAAATTTTATTGAAATAGGGCAATTAATTAAGAAAAGCTATCTTCCTGTAACATTAATTGATGGCATAGAAGGCCAAATTTCTAACGTAACGGCTCCAAATAACAAAGAGGTTGGAGTCGGAAATACTGTTTATTATACTACCGATATAAAACCTATAAGCGTAAATAGTTCAACTCATAAAATCGTTATTGAGGAGGACGGTATTTATTGTTTTGTGATGCAAGTTTGGGTTCAGTTTTCAGCTAACCATAATGGCTACTACTATCTAAATGTACTAAAAAATGGCACGCGCGCTCCAGGGCAAAGCAGACTGTGGGGAACCGGTGCCGATTATTTAAAAAATAGAAATGATGCGACAGGAATTTACATCGCTTCTTTAGCCAAAGGTGATGAAATAAATGCTATTGTAGAAACTAATTTTGCAGGTATGATTGCTAATTCAGGAATAAAGTCTGTATTAGCAGTGAAAATATTATAGAAAAGAAGGAAATTTATGTGAAAGATGAACTTGTTCAGGACATGGTAGAACGTCTTGTACGTATCGAGACAAAGCTTGATAATTACGAATTGCTAAGAGAAAAAACAGAAGATGCTAAAGAAAAGGCTGATCATGCTTTTTCTATTGCTAAAAATAATGTGGAAGATATCAAAGAAATAAAAGAAAATCAAAAATGGACTTGGCGGACAATTGCTGGCATAGGTGTGTCAGTAGTTGTCTATTTGTTTACAAAATATTTAGGGGGTTAATTTATGATTTTACCAGACAAGTATTACAAAATCATCAAGTGGGGAGTGCTCACTGTGCTCCCTGCAAGTTCTGTTTTGGTTGCCACACTAGGCAAAGCCTACGGTTGGCAGCAAACAGATATGGCAGTGTTAACTATCAATGCAATTGCAACTTTTTTAGGTGTGGTAACTGGCGTTTCAGCCTACAATTTAAAAGAAAAGGAGTAAACAAATGAAAAAGAAAATTTTAGCAGGAGCGCTCGTCGCTCTCTTTTTTATGCCTTTAAATGTATTTGCTGCAAAAGGAGATCAAGGTGTGGATTGGGCGATTTATCAAGGCGAACAAGGTCGTTTTGGCTATGCACATGATAAATTCGCTATTGCCCAGATTGGTGGCTACAATGCTAGCGGTATTTATGAACAATACACATATAAAACGCAAGTAGCAAGTGCTATTGCCCAAGGTAAACG